>DBGCYC010000013.1:0-29288 GCA_048390825.1 Candidatus Merdousia sp. | reverse complement strand
AGGCCAAAGCGGCGGATAACAATGTTTATTCCACGCCGAGTTGTAAATCTCATACGGCATCGGAGAGCTGCGCGGCAGGAAAACACCCCGCAAATAATCGCCCCCCGCCGCGACCGCTTGTCATTTAACGGAGAGTGCGGCCTCCTTGCAGCCTCAACAAACGCCCCCTTGAAACGCCCTTTCCCAAATCCCGCTTCATTTTTCCAAAATCAAAACGCAATACGCCGGGAAGCGGGGCGGAGACAAAACAAAATGGCTCGGCAAACGCTGCCGAATTTCATGAAAATACGGATCCAAAATTGCGCGCAATCAACCGCGCAATCGGCAAAAGAGCGGCCGCGCCGCCTTGCGCACCCCGCGGGCAGGGCGTTGGCCGCGCGAAACGCAAGCCCCCCCTCCCCCCGTTTTTCCGCAAAAAAAACGCGCGGATTTCACCCGCGCGCCTTGACGCTTTCCCTAAAACTACCCGTTCTCCGGGAGCGGCGGCGCGATAATTTCGCCTCCGCCCTCATCTGGCCTCGCGGCGGCGGCCTCCGTCTTTCGCCTGAACTCCTCCGGGTCGGTCGGGGTGAACTCCCCGCGCACGATTTTGTAGACGTCCTCGCCGTCGATGGTTTCGCGCAGAAGCAGCTCGCTTGCGATGAGGTCGAGCTTGCCGCGGTTTTCGCGCACTATCCTGCGCGCCCTCTCGAGCTGGCCGTCGACTATCGACTTTATCTCGCCGTCAACCGTCTGCGCGGTCTTTTCGCTGAAATGCTCGGCGCGCGCTATCTCCTTGCCCAGAAATATGTGGTCGTGGTTTTCTCCGAGCGCTATCGGGCCTATTTCGCCCATGCCCCAGTCGCATACCATTTTGCGCGCGATTTTCGTCGCCTGCTTGATGTCGCCCGCGGCTCCGTTGGTGATGTCGGCAAACACCGCCTCCTCCGCAACCCTTCCGCCGAGGCTCGTGCATATGTGGTTGAGCAGCGATTTTTTCGACTCCGTGCGAATGTCGCGCGAGGGCACGAACATGGTGGAGCCAAGGCTCTGCCCGCGCGGGATTATCGTCACCTTGTGGACGGGAAGGCGCCCGTCGTCGATAACAGCCTGTATGAGCGCGTGCCCGGCCTCGTGGTAGGCGGTGAGCCTCTTTTCGCCCTCGTCCATGAGCTTGCGCCGCTCGCGCCCGAAGAACACCTTGTCGCGCGCCTCGTCGATGTCGTCCATGGTGACGGTCTTGTCGTTGCGGCGCGCCGCGATAATGGCGCCCTCGTTGAGCAGGTTCGCCAGATCCGCGCCGGAGCACCCGGGCGTGATCTTGGCGATGGTCGCCAAATCGACGGACGGGTCGAGCTTTATTTTAGCCGCGTGGATCTTTAGGATTTCCTCGCGCCCCCTGACGTCCGGGAGGTCGATAACGACCTGCCTGTCGAACCTTCCGGGGCGCAGGAGCGCGCTGTCGAGCACGTCGGGGCGGTTGGTGGCCGCTATGATGATCACCCCGCTGTGGGCGTCAAAGCCGTCCATCTCGACGAGTAGCGAGTTGAGGGTCTGCTCGCGCTCGTCGTGGCCGCCCCCCATGCCTGCGCCGCGCTGCCGCCCGACGGCGTCGATTTCGTCGATGAACACGAGGCACGGGGCGGTCTTGCGCGCCTGCTCGAACATGTCGCGCACGCGGGCCGCGCCGACGCCGACGAACATCTCCACGAAGTCCGAGCCGCTGATAGAGTAGAACGGCACGTCGGCCTCTCCCGCGACGGCGCGCGCAAGCAGGGTCTTGCCGGTTCCGGGCGGGCCGACCATGAGTATGCCCTTCGGGATTCTCGCGCCGATGTCGCTGAAGCGCTTAGGGTTTTTCAGGAATTCCACGACCTCCGAAACCTCCTCTTTGGATTCGTCGCAGCCGGCGACGTCCTTGAAGGTCACCTTGTCCTTGTCGGGCGAAAGCAGGCGGGCGCGGCTCTTGCCGAAGCTCATGGCGCCGCGGCCGGTGGCGCGCATCTGGCGCGCGAACAGAAAATAGAGCACCCCCACTATTATGAGGAACGGCAGCACGCTCGAGACGAGGTTCCCCCAGAACGTGCTCGACGGGATCTCCCTGACCTCCCACGGGGCGGTCGGGTAGGTCAGCCGCTTGTACATGTCCTCGGTGATCCTCCCGGAAAAGGCGAAATTCAGCGCCCGCGGGGCGTCCTTCGGGGCGTCCTCGAGGCCGTAGACGGGGTTTTTCATTCTGCCCTCGGCCACGTACCAATCCTTGCCCGCGGCCGGGTCGTTGCGCAGCGAGATTTCCAGGAGGGCGTCATTCTGCACGGCCGTCATCAGCTGCTTGGTGTCGAGCGTCTGGACGTTGCCGGCTCCGCCGCGCGGCAGGGAAACGAGCATAATTATTGCGCAGACAATGACTATCCAAACAAAATACGGCTTGTTCGGAATCTTGCCGAAAACGTTTTTTTCCTTCTTGTCCATTTAAATGTGAAAGGGCGGATTAGAATTTAAAAATTTTCGCACGTCAATTCAATTACCGAGCGCGAACCCGCCGCCTTGAAGAGCTCCGACGGCGGCAACCCGGGGCTCCAGAGTATGTCTCCCCTCAGATTACAGACAACGAAAGCCCGCTTTCGTTTCCACACGGGAATCTTTTTGGCGTTGAAAATATCCTTCAGCTTTTTGGGCGAGCGCGACCCGAGCGGCGGGTACCTGTCCCCGGCGCGCCGCGAGCGCGCCGCGAGCGCGCCTTCCACAAGCCCCCCCGTCGCCGAGAGGTCTATGTACGCGCGCGCGGAGTCGTCGTTCTCCCCACCTGTTATCGACTCGAAGCGCGACTTGGTAAGGGAAACTTTTTCGACCCTCAAAATCCGGCCGCCGGGCAGCGCGTTCCTGCCGGGTTTCAGGGGGATTTCCCAGTCCGGCGCGGCCCCCGATTCTTCGAGCCTGACGCTCGAGCCGTCGAAAAACATCTCGAGGCCGCTTCCGACATGGACGCGCGCAAACCCCTCCGATACCGCCGCCGCCACAAAGGAGTCCGCGCACCCCGACCTCGCCCGCCCCGCGAGCGAATTGAGCGAAAGCAGCTTCGCCGCGGCCCTGCGCACAAACGCGGGGTCGGCGGCAAATTCGCGCGGGATTAGGAGCGCCCGCGGCGGATTCCCCGCGGCGGGCAGGCCGAGCTCCGGGTTCGCCGCGGCGATTTCGCGCCCGAAGATTTTCTCCGCAAAATCCGAATCCTCCTGGAACAGCGCGCGGGAGCGCAGGGCCCTGCCCGCGAACCCCCCGGGGCAGAGCGCGTCAACCGCGGGGACTATTTCGGCGCGCAGCCTGTTGCGCAGGAAGTCGGGGGACGAGTTCGTCTCGTCCTCCCGCCATTCGACCTTCGCGGCGGCGAGAATCCCCTTGATTTCGGCCTTGGACATGCGCAGAAGCGGCCTCGCAAACAGCGCCCCCCGGAAGTGCGAGAGCGGGCGGGGCGCGGACATGCCCGCGCTGCCGGAGCCGCGCATGAGGCGCATCACCAGCGTCTCGGCGACGTCCCCGGAATTGTGCCCCTGCACTATCGCGGAAAGCCCGAGCTCCGCGGATTTGGAGGCAAAAAACGCGAGCCTCATTCTCCTCAAAGCGTCCTCGGTAATCCTCTCCGGCTCCCTCTCCGCGACGCCCAGCACGAATTCCGCGCCGAGCGCGCGCGCGAGGGAGCCCACAAAACCGGCGTCGGAGCCGGAGGCCGCGCGCTCCCTGTGGTCGAAGTGCATGACGAACAGGCTCTCCCGCCTCCCGCGGAAAACCGACGCCGCCCACATCAGCGCGCACACCGAGTCCGCGCCGCCGGAGCACGCCACCCCAACCTTCCCGCCGCGCGCCGCGGCCTCCTCCACAGCGCGCGCGGCGGAAGGCTCGAGGAGGGCGCGCGGCATATTGAATTTGAAATCTCCGGACTTTTTCATTGGGCGAGTTTGTAAAGCATTATTAGCGCCCCCATGGCGGCCGGCGCAAGAAAGAAACCCTCCGCGCGCCTGCCGAGGCGCCCCGAAAGGTCTGCGGAAAAGAGAAACGCGAGCGAGGCGGCGCCCGCGGCGAGGCCGCTTTTCACGGAGAAGTCCACAGACATGTCCGCCGCCGAATTGAGGGCGAGCGACGAGGAGTTCATGAGCCCTACGACGGAGCAGGCGGCGGCGTTGAGCCACTGAGCCGCGAAATCCGGCAGAAAAAAACCGGCGAACCCAAGGCTCACCGCGATTCCCGCGCCGAATACAAATAGCGGGGAGTACGCAGCCGACGCCAGCGACGCGTAGCCGAAGTAATGCGCCGAAAGCGGAAACGCCGCCAGCGAACACCCGAAAGATATGCATATTCCGCCCGCCGCAAAATCGAAAAGCCTCCGCCTCAAACCCGAACAGGCCGTCCGCAGGGGACCGCCGTACAGGGCGCGCGGGGCGGCGATTTCGGAAACCCTCTCAAAGAGCGGCAGGGAATAGACGAATATCGAGGCCGCCACGCAATACGAGAGCGCAAACCCGGCGTCGCCAATGTCGCGCGGGAAAACGGCGAGCGCCGCTATCGCCGCGAGCGCGATGGCGTCCACCGGCTTTGCGCCCCTGCCCAGAAGCGAGGCCAGCCAGACCGCCGCCACCATTCCGAACGCCCGCATCGCCGACGGCCTTCCCCCGCACGCGGCAACATACAGGAAAAGCGCCGGAAGCGCGGCAAACGGCTGGATCTTCCGCCCAATCCCCGCCGCGGAGAGCGCGAAATACAAAATTCCCGCGGCGAACCCCACGTGCAGGCCGCTTATGGCAAACACGTGCATGACGCCCGTGCGGGCGAAGGCGTCTTTCTGCCCGGCGGAGAGCAGGCTCTTGTCGCCGAGTATCATCGCCCGGTAGGTCTTCGCCGCCTCCGAATCCGCGGACATGAACCCCGGGAGCGCGCGCAGGGAGGAATCCATGTATTCGGCAACTTTCGCGTAAAGCCCGAAGCGCGGCGCGGCGGGGGCCTCCACTTTGACCCCGGAGCTCGGGGCGAATATTTTATAACGGACGAATTTGCCCTCCAAATACCCGTCGAAATCGCGCGACTTCCGGTCGGAATACCCGCGCGAGCGGTAGCGCGCCCCTCCCGTCGGGTAAACCGCGCCGTCGAATACCGCCACCGAAGACGGGCTCAGTTCCGGCGGATTGCGCAGCCCCCCTTTTCCGTCGGATACCACAAACCACGCCGGCTGCCCCGCCAGAAGCGGCAGATCCTTTGACGATACTATCTCCGCCGTCCCGTAGAGCGAGCCGTTCTTCCCGCGCGAAACGTCCGCAATGCGCGCGGAAACCGACGCTTCGCGGGGGGCGAAATCCGGGTACGGATTTTCGGGAACCCCCGCGTAAAAGCGCGCGAACGCCGCGCACCAGACCGCGGCGAAGAACACGGCGCCCTTCGCAATCCGGGCGCGCCCCGAATCCTTCGTCCGCCCGAGCTCCGAGAATGCGAAAATTTCCGCGCTCGCAAGGAGCGCGAACAAAAATGCGCCCGCCGAGACGGCCGCGGCGGAAAACCTCCTCAACTCCGGCGCCGCAGACGCCGCCGCATAGGCGCACAGAATCGCCGCGAGAATCAGCGCCGATGGCGGCGCGCAGGCCTCGGCGCGGCGCGCGGGGCGGCGGGGGCCGCCGGGCGGGGGAAGGCTCGTCATAGGCGCTCGAGCTCGAGTTCGGAGAGCGGATCCGCCGTGCGGTCGAACTCCATAGAGCCTATCGCGCCCTCCGTCTTCCTGTCCTTGAAATAGCCGCGCATTTTCGACGGGTTGAACTTTGCGGCCTCCGCCGCCCTGGCGAGCTCAACGACCGAATCGTACCCGTACGCCGCAACCCACGTCGGGGGCCTTCCGTACTTTGCCCTGTACGCCGCCGCGAACTCGCGCGAGGCGGGCGTGTTTATTTTTCCGAGCTCGAACAGCGTCGCCGTCCTGCAAAATTTCACCCCCTCGGGAATTTTGAACGGCTTGAAGTCGAAGACCGCCGACGAGGCCACAGTCCCCCTGAAACCGTCTTTGGCGACGCCCTCCACGAAATCTTTCAGCTCCCCGCCGCGCCCCACATAGAACACATAGTCGGGGAAGAGCCTCCTTATCTGATCGCTGAAAACGGAGAAGTCGCGCGTGCCCTGCGTGAACACGTCGGCGTAGAGCCTTGTGCGCTCGAGCCTCACGCAGAATGCAAGGTAGTCGCCGCACGCCTTGCCGAACATAGAGTCGACGCTCATGAGAACTATGCGCGTATCGCGCCTGCCGGAGCGCTCGACGACCTTCGAGAGGACGTCCCCGTCCTGCGCGCCGTTCAAGAATATACGGACGGAATTCGGGGCGTCCACGGTCGCCGGCGGATACTGGCAGAGAAAGTTTACAAAGGCGTCGTCGCACTTCGATATCCTCTGGTGCCACGGAACCACGGTTTCGTCGAACCCCACGGAAATCACCCTTACGCCGTCGCGGCGCAGGGCGTCGAAATTCTCCTCGAAGGAGAGCCCTCCCGAGCCGCCGGCGTCGCGCGAAACGATTTTCACCTTCAGCCCCGCGACCCCGCCCGAGGCGTTGACTTTCTCCGCGCCGAGCTCCATGCCGTTGAGGGCCTCGCGCGCGGCGGCGGAGTTTTCGCCCGTAAGCGGCAGTATCGCGCCCATCGGATAGACGTTTTCGCCGAACTTCGGGGCGGAAGGGCACCCCGCAAGAAGCGCCGCGGCAAAAACGCCGGCGGCCGCGGAAAATTTTGCGCATTTCGCATTCATACGCGAAAAATGCTAACGGCGCGAAGGCCGCGCGCAACAATTATTTCCGCCCCGCCGGCGCGCAGCTTTTCAAGGGGGAGGACAGGGCGAAGGCCGCGCAGACGCTTAGGATCAAAAATGCGCCGGCCGCCGCAGCGAAAAGCCCGCTCCACCCCGAGAGAATTTCGAGTCTGCCGGAATTTTCGCGCGCCGCGAGCACCGAACAGACCGCCATCGCCCACAGGAAGTCGAATGATAGCGCGAAAAACAGCCCGCACGCAAGCGGCGTGAAAATTCCCCTCCCCGCCCTGCAAAAGCGCGAGGCCGCATATCCCCCCGCCGCCCCGAGCGCGCTCGCCGAAAGCAAAATCGCCGAAATCTCCGTGAAAAAGGCGCCCGCCTCCATATATCCGTCGGCCACGCCCTCCGAATTGAAGTGGGTTGCGAGCGTCTCGCCCCAAAGGGGTTCGCACAGGCCGCGCAGCCAAAAGAACAGCGCGGCGGTCGAGAGAATATAAAAGGCAAAAAGGGCGCGTTCAAAACCCGACAGCTTCCCGGGGGCGCAAAACTCCGGGCTTACCGCGGCATCGGGAAACTTTTCAAAGTACAATTTCCTGGCGAAGGCATAGGCGTACAGCGCGGCAAGGCAGTAAACCGCCGTCTCGGCCATCGAGAAATATATGAGGCCTTTCACCCCCGCAAAATCCGCCGCAACCCCCGCGAGCGCAAAAACCGCAACAACGCACGAGGCGATTATCCCGAAGCGGACGTTTACGGCCTTCCAAATTCCGTCGTCCGCGAGCGTGTAGAAAAACTTCACCCCCGCCGCCCCGTTGCGCGGAAGAAACACGCAGGCGAGCGAGGCCGCGAACATCGCAGCTTGAAAAATTATGAAATCAGACAACCTCATCGGGCCATACCGTAACGCGCCGCGGCGGAGGCGTTCAACGAAAAAATCGGCGCGCCGGCCCGGGCGGCCTTCCGCCCGGGCTACCTTCCGAAGCCGGACATCAGCGACGACATCATGCGCCGGCCCTTGCCGCCCTTCATCATCTTCATCATTTTCCGCATCTGCTCGAACTGCTTCAAAAGCGTGTTCACGTCGCGCACCTGCGTGCCGGAGCCCCCCGCTATCCTCATGCGCCTGCGCGCGTTGATTATCGACGGGCTGCGCCTCTCCGCGGGCGTCATCGAAAGGATTATCGCCTCCATGCGGCGCACGCGCGCCTCCTCCTTCTCCCCGATCTCAATCCCCGAGCCCCCTATGCCCGGCAGCATTTTCATTATGCCGCCCAGCGACCCGAGCTTTTTTATCTGGCGCATCTGCGAGAGGAAGTCCTCAAGGTTGAAGTCCGCCCTGCGGAGCTTCTCGGCCATCTTCGCGGCCTCCCGCATGTCGATATTCTCCTGAGCCTTCTCGACGAGGCTCACGATGTCGCCCATGCCGAGTATGCGCTGCGCCATGCGGTCGGCGTGGAAAGCCTCGATGTCCGAAATTTTTTCGCCCGTCCCCGCGAACTTTATCGGCGAGCCCGACACGGCCCTGATGGAGAGCGCCGCCCCGCCGCGCGCGTCGCCGTCGAGCTTCGTCATCACGACCCCCGTCACGCCGACCGCCTCGTTGAAGGCCTTTGCGACGCCAACCGCCTCCTGGCCCAGCGCGGCGTCCGCCACGAGCAGCACTTCGCCGGGCGATACCGCCGCCTTCAGCCTCTTTATCTCGTCTATGAGCCCGGCGTCTATTTGCAGGCGGCCTGCGGTGTCGAAAATCACGGCGCCCGCCCCGTTTTTCAGGGCGAGATTTCCGAGCCTTGCGCCAATCTCCGGAACGTCCTTCGAGCCCCTGTCGGAATATACCGGCACCCCTGTCTGTTTTCCCAGAATCTCCAGCTGGTCTATCGCCGCCGGCCTGTAAACGTCGCACGCGACGAGAGCGGGATTCAGCCCCTGCCTGCGCAGAAGCGCGGCAAGCTTCGCCGAAGTCGTCGTCTTGCCCGACCCGTGGAGACCGACCATGAGGATTTTGAGCGGCCGCACCGGCGAAAGCTCCGTCTCGCCCGCCCCCAGAAGTTTCTCCAGCTCGTCGCTGATTATCTTCACGACCTGCTGCCCGGGCGTCACGGACTTCACGACTTCCAGGCCGACGCACTCCGCCTTCACCCTCTCAACGAAGTCGCGCGCCACTTTGAAGTGCACGTCCGCCGACAAAAGCGCCTTGCGAACCTCGCCCAGCGCCTCGGCCATGTTCTCGTCCGTAAGCTTGCCCAGGCCCCGCAGGTTGCGCAGCGCCTTCGACAGATTCTCAGTTATTCCCTCGAACATTTTATTGAATGGCCGGGCTCCCTGCGGATATTGCATTCGCAATGCCCCAACCCCGGCGCCGTTGACTGTTTCCCTGTGAAAAATTTTCCGCGCGGGCTGCGCGGCAATGCTGCCAGCGCCAATTCCCATGCGAAACCTCCGCCCTTTGCGCGAAGGCGAAGAGGCCCCTCCCCCCGCGGGAGGCGGCGACTCTCCGCGCGCGGCTCTATGCCTCGAGCGTGTCGGAGCCGTACCAGCGCGCCAGCGCCTCGGGCACGGCCACCGACCCGTCGTCGCGGACATTGTTTTCGAGCAGCGCCGCGAGCACGCGCGGAACCGCCAGCCCCGACCCGTTGAGAGTGTGCACGAACGCCGGCCTGCCGCCGGCAGGCTTGAAGCGTATGTTCGCGCGGCGCGCCTGGAAGTCGGTAAAGCACGAGCAGCTCGACACCTCGAGCCACTTCTCCTGGCCCGCCGCCCAAACTTCGAGGTCGAACTGCTTGGCGTGCGGGAACCCTATGTCGCCCGTGCATATCGAGAGCACGCGGTAGGGCAGGTTCAGCTTTTGCAAAATCCCCTCGGCGTCGTTGCGGAGTTTTTCAAGCTCATCCATGCTGCGGTCGGGGTGCACCCATTTGACGAGCTCCACCTTGTCGAACTGGTGGAGGCGGTTGAGGCCGCGCACGTCCTTGCCCCAGCTTCCCGCCTCCCGGCGGAAACACGGCGTGTACGCGCACGCGCATACCGGCAGCTGCGACTCCTCGAAAACCTCGTCCCGGTAAAAGTTCGTCACCGGCACTTCCGCCGTGGGAATCATGTAATAGTCGTCCGCCGCGTCGTGGTACATCTGCCCCTCCTTGTCGGGGAGCTGCCCGGTGGCGGTGGCGCTGGCGGCGTTTACCATTATCGGGCACATGAGCTCGCGGTACCCGTTTTTGCGCGCCTCGTCGAGGAAGAACGACAGCAGCGCGCGCACGAGCCTCGCCATGCCGCCGACGTAGAACGGGAAACCGGCCCCCGTCACCTTCACCCCCCTGCGGAAGTCGAGCATATTCTCAAAATGCGGCAAATCCCAGTGGGCGACGGCGTTTTTGATTTTTGAAATGTCGCCCCATTCCCTGACCGTCACGTTGTCCTCCGCGCCCTTTCCCGCGGGGACGCTGTCGTCCGGCATGTTGGGGACGGTCAGCAGAAGGCGCTTCCACTGCTTTTCAGCCTCCCCCGCCGCGGCTTCGAGCTCCTTGACGCGCTTCGACACCTCCTTCATCTCGGCGAGCTTGGCCTTGAACTCTTCGGAGCCCTTCGGGAGTTCGGACATCGCCCTGCTCGCGGCGTTTTGGGCGGCGCGCGCGTCCTCGAATTCCGCGACGGCCGCGCGCCTCTTGGCGTCGAACGCGACAATCGCGTCGATGTCGCAGTCGAAGTGCTTGAGCGCGACTTTGGCCTTCACAAGTTCCGGATTTTCCCTGAGGAATTTTACGTCTATCATAATTTGGGAGATAATTGACTTTCGGAGGCCGCATTTCAACAAAATAGTTGGCGCAACGGCCGGTGCGTCAGCGGCCGAATATCCCTTCTTTCCGTACAAACACTTGGGCGCGGAGGATATGGTTCTCCGCGCCCAAGTAAACCGTTTCTGGAAATCCGCGTGGCCTATCCGATTTTCCTGCGCGCGGCAAATATCAGCGCAAGCGCCCCCAAAGCCGCAGCCAAAGACTTCGGCTCCGGCACCTGCGCAAACCCGACTTGCAACGAGTATCCGCTCCCGAGAGACTCAACCCACCTGAACACAGCCACCCCGTTTTCAATGCCGACTGCGTAAAAGTCCCCGCTCGCGTCGTAGGCGTTTTCCCCAATCTTCGTCTCCAAATCGAATCCGGCTATGTCCCCGGCGGTGAGAATTTCAGTCCAAATTTCCACCGAGCCCGCGTCATCGGCTGTCGCGTAGTTTTGCAGGTCGAGCGAATTGCCGCTTCGGTCGGCAAAGTCCACCGCGATTTTCCCGGATCCCTCCGCCTTGGTAAAACTTTCCGATATTATTATCTTGTCGGAAACCTGCGTCTCCATCGAGTTGTGCTGTACGAAGTTCTCGTACGCAAGCCCGCCGCTCCGAAAATTGGCCGCCTTGAAATATGCGGTTCCCGCCTGCGCGGAATCGTAGTGCCCGGCCCCGAACTTTCCGCCTTCAAGCGAGAGCGCAGCCAGCCTGTAATCTTCCGCTATGCGGGAGTTGTCCATAAAGAGCCTGCCGTTTTTTGCGGTATAGACGCCGCCCATTCTGCCCTGAATGTCAGTTTTGGACTGCACCGCCTGAAATATGCGCTGCGTTCCTTCGCCGTCCATCGTAACGTTTACAGTGGATTTTACGGCGGACATATCCGGGCGGCTGTTGCCGTCGTCCACTATCGCCCCTATGTACTGATAGTCTTTGCCCGCCGCGTTCCTGAAAACGATCTCGGACGCGAAGTCGGCGCTATATTTGTTCGATATGGTAAAGTCTCCGTTCGCGTTTGTCGCGGTCAGCCCCCCGAGCTCCAAAACGCACGACTTTGTGAACGTCACGTTTGAATAGCGGTTTCCATTCCGCTCAATTTCCATAATCCCTGAAACCGACATTTTGTCCGCACCGATTTCAAGTAAGACCGTCGAAGGCGCACTTGCCCCGCCAAGCTTCACATCGCCTGCGACATTTATAACGGAGCTCGAAATCCTCGAATCGGTGTAGTCGAAGCGCAAATAGGTAACGCCATAAGAATCAAAAGATCCGCCGCCGTAAACTTCAGAGCCAATCTCGACTCCACCAAACGTAAGTTCGACATCGGCCGTCCCTTCCTTTTCACCAAAAGACGTTCCGAAAATCGTATACTTGTCCTGATCGCATGCCTGGACGGACAAATCTCCGTAAACCTGAAAATTTGCGGGAACACCCCGGTTCAAAAGTTCGTTTCCGATGGCTATATTGATACCTCCCCCGGAAACGATGTTTCCGACGTATGTGTCTATCTGGGTGAGCCACGCATAAATTATCTTGTCTGTATAAAAAACTGCGGTGTCCTCGTAATTTGGCGGAATTGCCTGCTGCGTCCTCTCCTCGTCCGAATACCAGGCGGTATTGCTTCCAAAAGTTGCGGAACTCGTGCCGAAATATCTGTTTTCCGAATACACCGAAGCGCCGGAGAAAGCCGCCGCGCAGAACAATATGAGAATGTGAAAGTGTTTTACCTTCATAATAATTTGGAGACTAACAAGAGTTTTAACAATGTCAAGATATTCTCCGGGAAAAATATTCTCTCCCTCACGCCCCTCCCTTTCCCTTCCAAACCGCCCCATGCCCAACGATGGAATGCCAAAAATATCCGTTGCCCTTGCACTCCTATCCCCATGCGCGCCGCCGCAAATTCCGTCTCCAAACAGCCGCGCTCCCGAACGCTTTCAGCCGCGGATTCGCGGGAAATCCAATTTTGCTTGAACCGCCCCCGCCGCCCGAATAGGATATTCTATAATTATTCCAACCGCTTAATATTTCCGAGATGAATTTCCATGCTTTTGCAATCCGCCTAAAATTTATCGCCGCCGTCGCCGCGTTCGCCGCCGCCGCGTTCCCGTGCGGAGGAACCCCCTCCGCGCAGCCCTATCCGGAGCCGCCCCCGAGAGGCAGCTGGAAGTTTATGGACGACCTCGCCAAGCGCGAGCCGGCGCGACTGCAATGGACGCGGCGCGCGGGCGCGGGGGAACTCGACATAAGCGGCGGCCTGCGGATCGAGGACGCCTACGGGACGGGCGAAAACCTGGCGACCGCCGTCGCCGAACTCAATGCGTTTTTCAGGGACGCGGGACTGCCCGAAAACGGGAAAGTCCCCTTGAAGTTCGCGCGCGGGAAAGTCGCGGGAAGGGAAAGCTACAGGCTGAACGCGGGGGAATCCGGAGTCGAGCTCATCGCCGAAGACGACGAGGGAATGCGGCGCGGGATATATTTTCTCGAAAACCTCATGGCCTCCCAGAACGGAGCGTTTTTGCCATACGGGAAGACCGAGCGCAAGCCGTGGCTCAAAAACAGGATATCGCGCTGCTTTTTCGGCCCGATAAAGCGCCCGCCCTTCAACCGCGACGAGCTGCTCGACGACATTGACTACTACCCCGGCGACTATCTCGGCAAACTCGCGCGGGAGGGCATAAACGGGCTCTGGATCACAGTGGAATTCCGGGACCTCGCCGAAACGTCTTTCACAAAGCGCGATCCGCTGGCGCAAAAGCGCCTCGAAAAACTGCGCAAAACCGTCGAGCGGTGCGGAAAGTACGGCATAAAAATCTGGCTGTTTTCGATAGAGCCCGCGTCGCTGCCGAAAGACGACCCGCTGCTCGCCGCCCACCCCGAATGGAAGGGCGCGCGCGGCTGGAGGAACGACTACGCCTTCTGCACTTCGGGCGAATCCGCGCTCCGGTACCTGCGCGAGTCTCTCGCGGACATATTCGCGCAGGTGCCGAATCTCGGAGGGCTGATAAACATAAGCCACGGCGAGCGGATAACAAACTGCCTCAGCGCCCTGCCGGCCGTTTCAGACGCGCAGGTCGCCTGCCCGCGCTGCTCGAAGCTGCCCAAGTGGAAAATACACGCGGACGCCGCGCGCGCAATGTCCGAAGGCATGAGGGAATCCAACCCCGAAGCGGAGCTGATAAGCTGGCTCTACCAGCCGCAGCCCGAGGCGGAGCGCGCGCCGTGGGTCTTCGACCTCGCCCGCCATGTGCCGGAGGGCGTAATAATCCAGTACAACTTCGAGAGCGGCGCGTTTAAAAAGCAGCTCGGCAGGTGGAGAAGCGGCGGCGACTACTGGCTGTCCTTTTGCGGCCCGGCGCAGCCCTTCGCGCGGATAGCGGACGCCGCGCGGGCATCGGGCGCGGAGCTTTCGGCAAAAATACAGGTCGGGTGCTCGCACGAAGTCGCCACTGTTCCGTTCGTCCCCGCGCCGGGGCTGCTGTACGACAAATACGCGCAGATGAAAAAGGCCGGGTGCTCGAGCGTCATGCAGTGCTGGTACTTCGGCAACTATCCGGGGATAATGAACGAGGCCGCGGGGGAGCTGGCGTTTGAGGATTTCAACGGCGCGAAGGAGGATTTCCTCGTCCGGCTCGCGCGCCCCAAATGGGGAGCAAACGCCGGGAAAGCCGCGAAGATATGGAACGCCTGCGCAGAGGGATACTCGCATTATCCGCTGTCGAACGACATGCAGTACTACGGGCCCGTGCACGCCGGGATCGTATGGCCGCTGCACTTCGACATCGGCATGCGCCCGCTAAACCCCACCTGGAAACCCGACGGCGCGCCCAACGGCGAGACGATAGGGGAAGCCCTCGAAAACCATTCGCTCGAAGAGGCGCTGGAACTCGCCCGAACCGTGTGCGCCGAAATGGAGTCCGCCGAACCGGAAATGGAGGAGATCGAGAAATCCCTCGCGCCGGACGACGCGGGCCGCCGCCTCGACATCGGGCTTATGAAAGCGCTCAAAATCCAGTTCGAGAGCGCGCGCAACATACTCGAATTTTACCTTCTGCGGCGCGAGGCGTACTTTGCGAGCCGCGAAACCGGCGACCGGCAAAAGGCGGGGAAACTCCTCGCGCGCATGGCCGAAATCGCGCGGGAAGAGGCCGCCCTCTCCGCAAAAATGGCGAAGCTCTGCGCGGGGGACTCACGGCTGGGATTCCACTCGGAAGCGGAGTCGCACCTGTATTCGGAGAAAAGGCTGCTGTGGAGAATCGAAAGCCTGAAAGCCGCGGAGGCGCAGATAGAAAGCGCGCGTGAAGCCGTTTTGAGGGGGGAAAAGCTCCCCGAGAGCGCTTTCGAGAAGAGCGCCCCGAAAGTCCGCGCGGACGGGAAGTGGGTCGCGGGAAAGTCGATGCGCTGGCGGCTTTCAAAATCCGGGGAAGGCCTCGCGTTCGAGGCGGAACTCGGCGGCGACTACGGGTACGACGAACTCTCCGTGACGTTTTTCGACGCCGCCGGCACGGTTTTCCCCCAGACCATAAAATTCAGCCGCGACGGGGCCTCGGAATTCTGCAAACTCGCGCGGACGCGGGTCGAAAATCCCGGCGGGGGCGTATGGCGCGCGGAGGCCCTCCTTCCCGACCTCGCGCGCGGGGGCAACCCCGCCCTGCGCCCCGCGTGGATATTCGTCCGCCGCGCAGCTTCCGGCAGCCGCTCGAAAGCCCGCTCGATAGACTATTCGTGGCCCGAATGCGAAAAGCTCCCTCCGTGGCGGCTCAACATCGGCCCGACCCGCGGCGACATGTTCGGCAGGATAGAGCGCTGAGCCTACGGCTTAACGACGCGCAGCATGGAGACAGTCGGCCTGTACCCGTCCAGCCCGACTATTTCGAGGTCGTGCCTGAGCTTCATGTTTTTCAGGAAGTCGGCCGTGACAAAAAACGTCGCCGTGCGGACTTTTCCGCTGTCCGAACACTCCACGACCCTGCGTTCCACCCCGCCGTTCAAATTGTATTCGAGCGCGAACTTCCCCTTCCCGAAATCGAAATACGACACCTTCACGGCGATTTTCTTTGAGCGCCCGCGCAGGAATTTGTCGTCGACGTCAAAGCCGATTTTCGCGCCGGTTCTGGCGACGTAGTCGTACCTCTTGCCGTCGCGCACCATCCACATTTTTATGGCGTGGCTTATCTTTACGGCGGGCTCGGTCTCATAGCCGGGGCTGTCGCGCTGGTACACCCACCGCTCGAAGTTCTTCAGCCCCGTATCGGGATCGGCCGCGCCCTCGTCGCCGCGCCGCATGTTCGATCTCCACAGGTAGCTCTCGCGCAGAAAGCACCATGCGTCGGGCGCGGTCTTTGCGGTCTTGCCGAGCTCGAGCCCGACCCATACGAACATCTCGGGGTTTATGGTGAACTCGTTCCATATTACGTCGTTGGTGCGCATCTGGAGCAGGCGCAGGTTGGAGGAAAAATAGCGGTACGGGAACGACGCCGTGGACTTTCCGAAGCGGTAGCGGCCCGCCGCGACCGCCCAGTGCTCCTCATACTCCTCGTTTTCCTCCCCGTTGCGCACGCCGCTTTTCACGACGGGGTTTTCCTCGTCAACATACAGATAGCCGTCTTTGTCGACTTTCTGGCCGATCTTCCAGTCCGGGACGTGGTAGAGGTACATCTCCACAAACCCGCGGCGGATTCCGAAGCCCTTTGAAATTCCGTAGTCGCTCCACCCGCCCATGAAAACTTTTCGCTCCGCGCCCTTCGCCGCCTCGGCCCACGCGTCTATGCGCTCGCGCACGTGCGGAAAGCCGTCGGGGTTTTCGTGCTCAGGCACCGGCCCCATGCCCTCGTCGCCGTTCGAGTACGACGAGTACCCCACAAACATTCCCTTCACCTCGTCCATGCGGGGAATCCCGGACTTGCCGAAAGCCTCCACAAGCTTCAAATACCGCTTGTGGAACTCGGGGTGCGCGGGGTCGATGGGCTTCATTCTGTCGCCCTTTCCCTCGGGGTTTTCGTCCACCGGGACGTCGTATTTAAAGAGCCATTCGGGGGCGAAGCGCGTGGCCGCAGTGTGGATCCTTATCACGCTCCCATACCCCTTTTCGGCGGCGGCTTTTATCATGTCTTTGAGCGGCTGGAAGTCGTAGACCCCCTCCGTCTTCTCGATGTCCTTCCAGTTCAGCCAAAAGCCGACGACCGGAATCGACGGAAAGTTCACGGGCTTTATTTTGGCGATTTTCCCCATGCCGTTCATTCCGGTGCGGTACAGGGTGACATAAGAATTCGGGTCGGGCTTGACCCGCGGCGGAAGCGACCAGTCCCAGCCGTCCTTCACGGAGTCCTCCGCAACCCATGCGGCGGGCCTGACATCTTCAAAATTCGTCTTTTTGTACTCGCCCCAATACGGGTATTCGCCCTCAGGCAGCACGCGGTCCGGGACCCCCTCCGCCCCCGCGGAAAGCGGGAGGGCGGCGGCGCAGAAAATCGGAAACAAAAACCTTTTCACGCATAAAAGGATAGCGCATATGCGCCCATTTGCAAGCGTTATCCTGCCGACGACCCGCGCCCGCGCGGCCTGCGACAAAAAGGGGGAACCCTCCGCGCGCAACCGCTCCGAAAATCAGGGGGAAAACGCCGGCAATAGTGCATCGTTATACCGCGCCAAAAGGTTTGATTAGTATGCCAAACGCTTGAACATTTTCAGTTTGACGCCTTCCATGCAATGAAAAAAGCCCTGCAAGGCGTTATCACAGACATCGCCGGGACAAAAAACGGTCAAACCCCTGGCGCAACGGCCCATATCCGTTTTTTTGGGGAGGTAATCCGCCAAACCTGAAAATATGGAGCGCCGCAAATCCGCTCCGCGTCCGCAATAGTCCGTAATTTATCCAAATCGTCCGCCATTCAAACTATCTGTCACCCGCCGTCGCAATGTTTGAGGGGAAAACGAACGTCTGAGAGAGACGCCCATTTTGGGAAGTTTTCGGAAGGAGCAGAGGTCTTCCGGGGAGGTCGCAGGGGAAAAGACTGCAACCTATGTTAAAACTGGCAAGCTGCCACATCGGGCGTACGCTATTTACAGGGCGTTTTCCCGACGCTCAGCCCACAGGCGCCGTTCTGGCGTTGCAGGAGGTTTTCAAGTCGGCGCAGGCGAACCGCCCGCCGTCGGCCTTCCATTGCGCCGGCGTTATTCTCGTCCCGCGCGGCATGCCGCTATGCCCTGCGCCCGCGGCATCGTGGAACGAATGCAATCCGTCAGGTCCGGAAAAGCCGTGTGAAATGTCGCCTCCCCGCACGCAATGGCCTCGCGCTCCTTCGCGCCGCGCGTCGACGCGCGGCATGCAACCCGAAGCCGGGTTCAACGTCAGGTTATAGTCCGGGTACGATGCGCCGCTATCGAAGACCTTAAAAACCGGGCGGCGGCGTGAATATAGCCCTCCCTACCATGCGGCAGATTTTCTTTTGTCCGCCAAGAGAGCCCCCCCCCTTCAAGCGTCCGATTTTTGGCACATTATCGGCTCGGACGGCGTTTTTTTCACTCAAAACCAAACCCGAAAGCCCAACCGTTCACAAGCTCCCTGCCTTGGCGGCTTTCGGAGGGTTTTGCGGCTTCCGGAGGCTCTTCAAATTTTTTGAGCAAAATCAACAGGCGTTCTAATCCTTGAAAACGTCCTCCATTTTCCAGCTGTCGCGCCACCTTATGACGGGCGTTGCGGAATCCCCCTCGCCCTCCCACTCGACAGGAAGGACGACATACCTGCCGTCTATGGCGTCCTCGGGAATCCAGCGGTCGCCAAAATATATGAAGGCGTCCTTCATGCCGCGAACCGGAATCACCGCGCTGCTCTGCGAGCGGAAAGTCGTGTCTGCCCCCGCCGCGACAGGCACGGTTTTCGACTT
Source organism: Candidatus Merdousia sp. (assembly GCA_048390825.1). Taxonomy (GTDB): domain Bacteria; phylum Verrucomicrobiota; class Verrucomicrobiia; order Opitutales; family Intestinicryptomonadaceae; genus Merdousia. The sequence continues at coordinate 10,877 of DBGCYC010000013.1, read as the reverse complement.
TTTCTGCCCCGCGCCGCGGCACGGGTTGCCGAGCTCCCTCCACTCCCCGAGCATTTTGTCAGAAACGGACACCCTGCCGGGATTGGGGGCCCAGCCCGTGCAGTGCGACGAGAACATGTAGTATTTTCCTCCCCTCTTAAAAAACGCGGGGGCCTCGTGGTACCCGCCCGGGAACACGCGCGCAAACCTGCCTGTGAACCCCGTGTAATCCGGGTTTAGCTCGTGTATGTGGAACGTGGAATTGTCTTCGCTCGCGCAGCCGAGGTACGCCGTGCCGTCGTCGTCCGCAAAGAGAGTCATATCGCGCGACATCTGGCCGCCGTCGAAGTCGCGCAGAAAGGCGAACCCGCGCTCCAAAGCCTTTTCGCGCTCAGCCCACGCAAATTTTTTCGACTTCCACTCCGGATCCTTTTCGAGCTCCGCGCGGTACGCCCTGAGCGCGTCCGCGCCGTTTACCGGATATTTGCCGGCGTTGGGCCGGAAGCTGCCGACGTACCTGTACGGGCCGGTAATTTTGTCCGCCACCGCCACCCCGGCGCGGGCCGTGGAGTAGTCCGGCTTTTCGGCGTAAATATCCTTCAAGTCGGCGGACTTCGCGGTCGGCCCCCTGCGGAACTCGAGGTGCATCCACATCACGTACTTTTTGGTCTTGGGATTGTAGAGGACTTTCGGCCTCTCCAGGACGGTTCCCTTCATGATTTCCGAATCTGGATCCGCGCTCATTTCGAGGGCGATTCCCTCGTCCTTCCAGTTGTAGAGATCGTCGGACGAATAGCAGTGAACCCCGACGACCGACTTGTTGCCGAGCGTGCCGCCGAGCTTGTGCTCGCCGAAAATGTAATACCTGCCGCCGTCGAAAATCGCCCCCGCCCCGTGGGCGTTTATATGCCTGCCGTTGTCGTCGAGCCACACCTGCCCGGGGTTGAACGAATCGTATTTCAAGACGGAGGCGGAATTCACCCCGCCCGTTCCGCAGCACCCCGCCGCCGCGAGAGCCGAGGCAAGCCCGATAAAAGCGTTAAAAAGTCTCATAGAAAAAGCATGCCGGAAAATCCGGCCGCCGGCAACAAAATTAGGAGGAAAAGAAGAGCGCGCGGCACTGCCGGCCGAACTGTGCGCATCGCAAGGCTTGCGGGGAAAATCGAACGTTTGAGGGAAACGCCCATTTTTTGAAGGTTTTCGGAATGTATTGCAAAGGAGCGTTAGGGGAGATTGCAGGGGAGGAGACCGCAACCTGTGTTAAACCGATAGTCGGGTGTGGCGGAGTGCGTTATTCGCAGGGGGGGGGCGCAACCGCAGGCGCCGTTGCCGGAGTCATAGGAGAATTTCGGATCGGCGCAGATAATCCATTCGCCCGCCGCCGCTTTGGTTTCCCATTGCGCGGACGCGATCGCCGCCTCGCGCGACATGCCGCTATGCGCCGCGCCCGTCTGCTGTTGCGGTAATATTTCGCAATCTGTCATGCCTGAAAAAGTTGTCTGAAACGCCGCCCTCGCGCGCGTCATGGCCTCGCGCTTCTTCATGGCGCGCGTCGATGCGCAATATGCATTCCGATGCCGCTTTCAGCGTCAGATCGTAATCCGGGGGCAATGCGCCGCCGTCGAGGGCTTCAAAAAAACCGGGCGGCGGAGTGAATATGGCCCGCCTTCCCATACAGCAGATATCCTTTTGCCCGGGAAAAGACGTTTTCCTAAAACATTCGGCTTCTTAGCATATTATAGGCGCGTCCGGCGTTTTTTTCTAAAACCAATCCCGTGATCACCAAGCCCTCTCCTCCGGCGGGTTTGACAACTTTCGGCGACTCCTCAAATCTTTTGAGTAAAATCAGAACCCCCGGAGCCCTTCGCGCAACATCATTGAAAATCCGGCCGCCAAAACGTCCTCCGCGCAAATTGCGGCAATTCCGCAAAACGCATTTTCGGAAGACCGGGCGCGCCGCCGCCCGGCCCCGTCCGGCCCCATTTCCGAGCCGCGGCCCGGCCCTCCGCGCCTTCCGCCTGAAAACGCCGCTCCCGCCGCCTAAAAACCAAAAGCCCCCCGGGGAAGAATCCGCCGGAGGGTCTTTTGCCGCATTGCGGATTTTAGAATCCGAAGTCGACTTTCCCGCCGAACCAGAAGTTCTTTTCGCGCCCGGTTAGCTCGTAGCTGCCGTCGCTCTGCGGGCCCTCGCCGCCGCCGCGCTGCGAGAACCTGACGCCGCCGCTAATCGTGCAGTATTCGGTGACGGCGTACGCGAGGTCGGCGCTCACGCCGTAATACCAGTAGTTGCAGCCCTGACCGCCGAGTTTGCCGTCGTCCTTTTTGCCAGCCGTGAGGTAGCCGCCGTATACGCGCACGGGCAGCGTAAAGCGGTCGTTGTCCAGCAGCCATTCGCCGACGGGGAAGGCGTAGCCGAGGGACAGCTCGAAAACATGCTGCTCGAGCGTCCAGTTGTAGAAATAGTAGAAAGAGGGGCTGACGTTCACGCCGAAGAGGTATGAAGCCGTATCGAAGGAAACGCCGCCGTAGACTTCCATGTCGCCGGAAATGAGGTAGCTGTCGCTGTCCGGATACCAGTAGTATATGTAGCCGACGTCGACGCGCAATTCCTTGTAATAGTACACGGCCCCTATGTAGGCGTCGAGCTCGCTGGCCTCTCCCATCTTGGTTCCCTTCACCGGCGAGGAATACCACGCGCCCGCGTAGAGGTCGAGGGCGTAAAGGGGATAGGAAAATTCAACTTTCGGCTGGATCGCGTGCCCGGAGCGCTTCTCGCCCCTGAACACGTACTCGGACTCGTACCCTACCGCCGCGGAAACGCCGAGCAGCGAGAGCGAGAGTTCGGGGGTGTATTCGCGGTATTCGACGGCCCCGCCGCTCAGCATCGTCACAGACGGCTTGTAGCCGGTCGTCTGGTTGGCGGTGACGCCGCTGCCCATATTCACGACATCTCTGTTTTCGGTTACCTGCGACTGCGCGGGCAGCGATGCCGCAAACGCCGCGAAAGAGATTAGGAGTAATGCTGTCTTTTTCATGTTTTTTACGGAGGGTTTTTTGGGGAACTGAGAAATCAGTAGCGGTAGAAGTCGGGCTTGTACGGGCCCTCGACCTTCACGCCGATATAGCCGGCCTGCTTTTTGGTGAGCTTGGTGAGCTTTGCGCCGAGCTTCCTGAGGTGGAGCCTCGCAACCTCCTCGTCGAGCTTTTTGGGGAGAATGTAGACTTTGTTTTCGTACTTGTCCCTGTTTTTCCAGAGGTCGATTTGCGCGAGCGTCTGGTTGGAGAAGGAGTTGCTCATAACAAACGACGGATGCCCCGTGGCGCAGCCGAGGTTTACGAGCCTGCCCTCGGCGAGGAGGAAAATCGAGTTTCCGCCCGGGAAGGTGTACATGTCGACCTGCGGCTTGATGTTGGTGCGCTTTATCTTGGGGAAGGACTGGAGTTTCGCCACCTGTATTTCGCTGTCGAAGTGCCCGATATTGCAGAGTATAGCCTGGTCCTTCATGCGCTTCATGTGGTCGATGGTGATGACGTCGCAGTTGCCGGTGGTCGTCACGTATATGTCGGCGAGCGGCAGGGCGTCCTCGACCGTGACGACGCGGTAGCCCTCCATCGCGGCCTGGAGCGCGCATATGGGATCGATTTCGGAGACGAGTATCGTCGCACCGAGCCCTTTGAGGGCCTGAACGCACCCCTTGCCGACATCGCCGTAGCCGCACACGAGGGCCACCTTGCCGGCCACCATGACGTCGGTTGCGCGCTTTATGCCGTCCACAAGGGATTCGCGGCAGCCGTAGATGTTGTCGAACTTGCTCTTGGTGACGGAATCGTTGACGTTGATCGCCGGGAAGAGCAGCCTGCCGTCCTCAACCATCTGGTAGAGCCTGTGGACGCCGGTAGTGGTCTCCTCGGAAACCCCCTTGACGTCGGCGACCACCCTGTGCCAGCGGCTGTTGTCGGCGGCGTAAACTTTTTTGAGGAGCTTTTTTATAACCTTTTCCTCCTCGGAATCGGAGGGAGTGCCGACCCACCCGTCGCCGTTTTCGAGCTCGAAACCCTTGTGGATCAGCAGGGTGGCGTCGCCGCCGTCGTCGACTATCAGCTGGGGGCCCCTGCCGTCCGGCCACGTGAGGGCGCGGTAGGTGCAGTCCCAGTACTCTTCGAGCGACTCCCCCTTCCACGCGAACACGGGAACCCCCGCCCTGGCGATGGCCGCGGCGGCGTGATCCTGCGTGGAAAATATGTTGCAGCTCGCCCAGCGAACGTCGGCGCCGAGGGCTTTGAGCGTCTCGATGAGGACGGCCGTCTGAATGGTCATGTGCAGCGAGCCGCTGACGCGGACGCCTTTGAGGGGCTTTTTGGGCGCGTACTCCTCGCGTATGGCCATCAGCCCGGGCATTTCCTTTTCGGCTATGCCGATCTCCTTCCTGCCCCACGGGGCGAGGGAGATGTCGGCAACCTTGAAATCGTTTTTGTCTTTTTTAGCCATTTTGCCTCATTTCAATCCGGCGGCCGCTTTGAGTTCGCGCGCCTTGTCCGTCTTTTCCCACGGGAGGTCGGACTTGGTGAAGTGACCGTAATTGGTCGTCTTTTTGTAGATGGGGCGCAGCAGGTCGAGCTGCGCGATGATGTCGGCGGGTTTGAAGCTGAAAACCTTCCTTATCGCCTTTTCGATAGTCTCCTCCGGGACTTTCGACGTGCCGAAAGTCTCGATTGCAATGCTCAGCGGCTGCGGGTATCCGATTGCGTAGGCGACCTGTATTTCGCACCTGTCCGCCAGGCCCGCGGCCACAATGTTCTTTGCAACCCACCTGCACATGTACGCCGCGGAGCGGTCGACCTTGCTGGGATCCTTGCCCGAGAACGCCCCGCCGCCGTGGCGCCCGGAGCCGCCGTAGGAGTCGACTATGATTTTCCTGCCCGTGAGCCCCGAGTCCCCCTGCGGGCCGCCGACGACGAAATTGCCCGTCGGATTCACGAGGAACTGGGTCTTTTTGGTTATGAGCTTTTTCGGGAGAACCTTTTTTACGACTTTTTCGACTATGTACTTTTCGATTTCCGCGTGCGACACCCCCGCCGCGTGCTGGGTGGATACGACTACGTTTTCGATGTACGCCGGCCTGCCGTCTTCGTATGCGACGGCCACCTGGCTCTTGCAGTCGGGGCGCAGCCACTTGGGGCCCCTGCCGCCCTTGCGCTGCCTGGCCAGCTCCGTGAGAATCCTGTGCGCAAACATTATGGGCGCGGGCATCATCTCGGGGGTCTCGTTCGTGGCGTAGCCGAACATTATGCCCTGGTCCCCCGCGCCCTGCTCGGCGGTCTTTTTGCCCTTGGCCTTGCGGGCGTCGACGCCCTGCGCGATGTCGGGCGACTGCCTCGTCAGCAGGTTGGTCAGAAATATATGGTCTGCGTGGAACACGTCGTCGGAATTCACGTAGCCGATCTCCCTGACGGCGTTGCGCACGATCTTCTCGTAGTCGAGGGCGGCCTTGGTCGTGATTTCCCCCGCGATTACGACGCAGTTGCTCTTCACGAGCGTTTCGCAGGCGACGCGGCTGAACCTGTCCTGTTCGAGGCAGGCGTCGAGAATGCTGTCTGAAATGTAATCGGCTACCTTGTCGGGATGGCCTTCGCCGACCGACTCCGATGAAAAGACGTAGTTATTTATCATAAAGCTCGAAATCTAAGGGAAAATTTCCCCCTTTCAAGCCTTTTGTAGACCCCCGGGCGGGATTTTTTGCCGCCGCGCAATCCCCCGGGAAATCCGCGGCGCGCGGGCGGCCCCTCAGTTTCTGGACGAGCGCCAGATCAGCGCGCAGCCGGCCGCCTGGAATATTATGTTCGGGAGCCATATCAGCAGATCGGGGCGCACGCGGGGGTATTTTTCAAGCCATGAAATCACCACTATCATCATGTAGTACGACATCGCCAGCGCCAGCGCTATCGCCACGTTGGCGAAAGTCTCCGAGCGCGACGCCTTTATCCCGAGCGGCACTGCGAGCACCACCATGGAAAATATTGAAAACGCCATCGCAAAGTTCTTCTGTATCTGTATGCGCACCTCTATTCCGTCCCTGTACGCGAGCTCCGGGGTGGTCTCACCGGGGGGCCTCGGGTGCCATGTATCCCGCGCCTTCATGAGCTCCGAAAACGTCATCAGCTTCAGCCGCGTGTTGCCCTTGTCCATGCCCCCTATGATTTCGCCGAGCGGCAGCTTTATCACGAGCTCGTCGAAGCGCGCCGTCGGCAGCGGCGTGCGCAGGTTTTCGGGGTCGTCGTCGCGCGCCTTCTCGGCGCTTCCGTTTTTCAGGGTGAGCACTATTTCGTCGGCGGCGTCGTCGTAATCCAAAACCCCGCGGTCGGCCTGTATGGAGACCCTCGAGCGCCCCTGCTTGTCGAGCTCCCAGATCCGGAAGCCCGCCAGCTCCCCGCCGTCCTCGCCGTTAGCGTAGATGACGTATCCGGGAAAATCCTTTATGAAGGAGCCCGGCTGAATGAACTGCAGGGGATTGCTGCGGATAAGGTTTTTGAGCGCGCTCTTGTAGGTTCTGTCGGCTATCGGCGCGTAGTTGAAGTTTATCCCCACGGAAAACAGGGAGGCAATAATTGCGATGAAAAACACCGGGGCGGCCATGCTGTATATCGACCTGCCGCAAGCCTTTATAGCCACCACCTCGCTCTGCGCCGACATTCTGCCGAACACCAGCAGTATGCCCGTGAGCATACCCATCGGCAGCGCGTACGGTATCACCCCCGGAATGAGCAGCGCCACTATATAGAGAAAGAACCCCACGCTCAGCCGGCCGGCGGCGAGGTCGCCCACGACCTCCTTCATGACGTTGCCGAGCACGAGCACGAACACGAAGAGCCCCACCGTCATGAAAGCGGCCCCCGCGACCTGCCTGAGTATGTATTTGTTCAGCGTACCCATTGCTCGCCACATTACCGCACGCGGCGGGCGCGATTGCAATCCAAAACCGAAGAGCCCTCCCCTCCGGAACCGCCGGGACGGGCGCGAGATATTGCTTGTCATGCGCGGGGGGCCCCGTAAAATGGCCCGAAAATTTTTTTAAACGCACGCTGAAAATGAAAGTCACGAAGGATTACTACACCGACTCGAACAACTGCCCGTTTTACGTGCACGAAAACGGCGAGGGAATGAAGGAGGCCATTCTCTGGCACCTGGAGCGTTCGCTCGGCTGCGCGAGGAAGACGGCCACAACCCATTCGTGGTGGATCGCCACGGCGCTGGCGATCAAGAACCACATCATGAACCGCTTCATCGACACGATGTACCGCCAGCACGAAAACGACGCGCGCAGGGTGCACTACTTTTCGCTCGAATACCTCGTGGGAAGGCTGACGGCGGACATACTCGTGAACGCAAACCTGATGGAGCCCACCCGCAGGGCCCTCCGCGAGCTCGGGCTCGACCCGGACGCGATATTCGACGCCGAAGTCGACATGGGGCTGGGCAACGGCGGCCTCGGCAGGCTCGCCGCCTGCTTTCAGGACTCCCTCGCAACCCTCGGCTATCCGGCCATCGGCTACGGCATACGCTACGAGTTCGGGCTCTTCACGCAGTCGTTTGAAAACGGCAGGCAGGTCGAGTCCCCCGACAACTGGCTGAGGTTCGGCTGCCCGTGGGAGATAGTCCGCCCCGAATACACCGTGAAAGTCCCGATGGGCGGGCGCGTCGAAAACCGCGTGAACGACAGGGGCGACTGGCTGCCGTCGTGGGAGGGCGCCAAGGAGATAGTCGGGGTGCCGTGGGACGTGCCGGTGGTCGGCTTCGGAGCCAAGACCGTGAACTTCCTGCGCCTGTGGGAGTCGCGCGCGTCCAACGAGTTCGACCTCGGGGCCTTCAACGAGGGCGGCTACGCGCAGGCCGTCCACGAAAAGGCCATGAGCGAGACCATATCAAAGGTGCTCTACCCCAACGACAAGACCGAAAACGGGAAGATTCTGAGGCTGTTGCAGCAGTATTTCTTCGTCTCGTGCTCGCTGCAGGACATAATCCGCCGCTATTTTGAAAACCACTCCGACTGGTCCCAATTCGTGGAGAAGACGGTTATCCAGCTCAACGACACGCACCCGGCGATAGCCATTCCCGAGCTCATGAGGCTCATGATGGACGTCCACGGCCTGCCGTGGGACGAGGCGTGGGCGATGTGCGAAAAGATTTTCGCCTACACCAACCACACCCTCCTGCCGGAAGCCCTCGAAAAGTGGTCGGTTGCGTTCTTTGAAAAGCTCCTGCCCCGCCACCTGCAGATCATATACGAAATCAACGCGCGCTGGCTGCGGCGCGTGGCGGAAAAATACCCCAACGACATATGCCGGCAGGAGGCCCTTTCGATTATCGAAGAGGGGTCGCCCAAGATGGTGCGCATGGCGTATCTGGCGGTGGTAGGGAGCTTCAGCGTAAACGGCGTCGCCGCCCTGCACACGGAGCTGCTCAAGGACAGCGTCCTGCGCGACTTCCACGATTTCTCCCCGGAAAAGTTCAACAACAAGACAAACGGCGTCACGCCGCGCCGCTGGCTCAAAGCGTGCAATCCGGGGCTCTCCGCCCTGATAGACGCCAAAGTTCCGGGGGTCTGCTGGCCGAAGGATCTCGACGCCATACGCGCGCTCGAAAACTACGCCGACGACGAGGCCTTCCAGCGCGAGTTCATGCGCGTGAAGCTCGAAAACAAAAAGCGCATGGCCGCGATAATAAGGGAAAAGTGCGGCATAGAAGTCTCCCCCGAGGCGATGTTCGACGTGCAGATCAAGCGCCTGCACGAGTACAAGCGCCAGCACCTCAACCTGCTACACATACTCACGCTCTACAAAAAGCTGCTCCACAACCCCGGCATGGAAATCGCCCCTCGCGTGTTCATATTCGGCGCGAAGGCGGCGCCGGGCTACGACATCGCAAAGAACATAATCTTCGCAATCAACAAGGTCGGCGAGAAAATCAACTCCGACCCGCGCATAAACGGCAGGCTGAAAGTCGCCTTCATACCCAATTACAGCGTGTCGCTCGCAATGAGCATAATCCCCGCGGCCGACCTCTCGGAGCAGATTTCGACCGCCGGCAAGGAGGCGTCCGGGACGGGCAACATGAAGCTCGCCCTGAACGGCGCGGCCACCATCGGCACCCTTGACGGCGCCAACATCGAAATCCTCGACGCCGTGGGCGAAGAAAACATGTTCATATTCGGAATGAACGTCGAGGAAGTCCAGGACAGGCGCGCGCGCGGCTACAATCCGTGGGCGGTCTACTCGCAAAACAGGGATCTGAAAGAGGTGCTCGACTGGCTCGTCTCCGACTACTTCATGCCCGACAACCCGGACGCCTTCATGCCGCTGCGCAAGTCGATTCTCGACTGGGGCGACCCCTTCATGGTCTGCGCCGACTACCAGTCGTACTGCGACGTCCAGAGCAGGGTTGACGAGGCTTTCCGCGACAGGAGGCGCTGGGCCAAAATCGCCATAAACAACACCGCGCGAATGGGTTTCTTCTCCTCGGACAGAACCATACGCGAATACGCTGACGACATCTGGCACCTGAAAGGCGACTTCTGACGCCGGATGCGCGGCGCTCTTGCGCCGCGCCCCCTGCCGTTTCCGCCGCGCGGCGCTGCCGGCCCGGCGCGCCGCAAAAAAAAACGAACCGCCCATGGGCGGTTCGTTTTTTGACATACGCTCATATTGCCGGAAAAAATCTCCGCAACGAGCCCCCTCTATGCAAAACGGCGGAACCCATTGCGCCTGTATCGGCCGAGCCATACCGCTTCTTAAAATAAAAGGCTTGAATTATCGAAATTTTTATACAAATATAGTTTCACCAAAACGAAAAAAACACTTAAAATTACCCCCTGACAACTTTATGAATACAAGAAAGACATCAAAAGGTTTCACACTCGTAGAACTGCTCATTGTAATAGCGATTATCGGCGTGCTCGCAAGTTTGATTATGCCGAACCTTGGCTCCGTAATGGGCAAGGGCGATCAGGTCAAGGCCCAGAACGCGGCTCGCAGCATATCGAACGCATGGATTTCCGCCGCGAGAACGGGCACGAAGTCGCGCATGATCGCCGCCAGAGACATCTACGGCTGGGCTGAAAAAATCGCCAGATACGGCGACATGAACGAACCTACAATGTGGATTCTCGACTTTGACGTCGCCGTGGCCGAAAAGGCTGCGGAAGGCGCGCCTATGCCTATTTCCGTCATCAACCGAGTCGGAACCTCTTCGCAGATCAATCCCGAATTCAAAGCCTACCCGATTTCGTGGGAAGTAGCGAACCGCACGGAGCCGAACGCGCCTTCGGGAACGCCGTTAGTATGGTCTCGCGGTCTCAAGCCGAACGGCTCCTGGGACGCTACCGACGGTGTATTCAAGGACGAGGGCGGCATAATGGCATTTACGGACGGACACGTAAACTGGTACTCCTCAATGCGCGACGAAGAATCCCGCAACGGCCTTTTGAAAATATACGGGCAGACCCAGAGGACGTACAACATAGGCCAAGCTATCCGCGGCGGTTCGGCAAACATTCTACGCTCCGACCTCCAGTCCTCGGAAGAAGAAGAATTTGCTGACGAGGAAGAATAAATTCAGTCAGCCTTGATTCCGGGCGCGCTTCGCGCCGGCCAGCGGCAGTGCCGGTGCGAGGCGCACTGCCATTGAAGGGGGCGGCAGTGCCGCTTCCATAGAGGGGGGCAACCTCCTTACGGCGATTGCTTACGCAATTCGCTTATCCCTTCCCCAACCCCAACAAATAACGAACCTCTCATGGGAGGTTCGTTTTGCTTTCGGAGTTCGGGCGGCACGGGCCGGCGCGAGGCGTACTGCCATTGAAGGGGGGCAAGCCCCCTTGCGCCCATTGCTCACGCAATAGGACTAT
>DBGCYC010000012.1:47500-51916 GCA_048390825.1 Candidatus Merdousia sp. | reverse complement strand
GTCTGGGGTGCGCGGTTGACAAGGGTTTTGTTTCCGTCACCGGCGAGCAGGTAAAAGTTGATTTCTGCGCCTCGCGCCCAACGAAGCAAGTGAGTTAATTTGGGCAGTTCAGGTTAATGGATTTTTTTTGGGGAGGGGGAGTTTGTGGTAGGAAAATTTCAAGACAGTTGCAAGGTTTGTTGTAGGGGAGGTTCTTTTTCAACCCGGAGCGTGATCACAGATTGGACGCAAAAACTCGGAGCAGGGCGAAAAACTTTTCCTGTTCTTACTTCATTTGGGGGTGTAGGCGCAAAAAGAATCCAAACTCAGATCTGGGCGCCAAGTTCTCCGCAACGTATTTAAATTCCCTTAAATTTCTTCCGGCGTATCGCGCCGCAAGGTTTGAGGGGAAGAATCCATTTGAGGGAAAAGATTTGATATTTGGATATATCCCCGCATTTTGCGGAACGCGACTACGGGGCGGACAGGCTTGTCAGGCGGCCGATATTATTTTCCCCGCGAAGTCCTGTTTTTCCCTCAAACATCCGATTTTGCAGATTGCCGGCCCGGACGGCAATTTTTTTCCCTAAAACCAATCCCGAACAAACCGCCCGCAGCCTCATGCTTTGGCGACTTTCGGAGGGTTTTGGCGACTTTCGGCGACTCCCCAAACCTTTTGAGTAAAATCTACGGGATTTCATGTTTGGAATCTCATCTTTCCGCGGGTGGATTGGGAAGGCAGCTAATGGAGGGCGTGTATCGAGTAAAATCGCGGGGCAGACAGAAAACGGGAGATGGGGGAGGCAAAGAGAGAAGAGCGCGCATAAAAAGGGGAAGCCCGGGCGCTTAAAAAGCGCCCGGGCTTCATAATACTGGCAACTACCTACTCTCGCACGGCAGCGTGGCCGTACTACCATCGGCGACTGAGAGCTTAACGAGCGTGTTCGAGATGGGAACGTGTGTTTCCTCTCGCCTATGATCACCAGAGTCTATTTGTTGCCTGCTCTGCGCTCCCGGCCTTTTTTCGGAAAATAAAAGTATGCGACGAGAATGAAAGCAAATATCATCCGTTAGATAATCCATATTTAAAAAAGGCGCACAATTGTTGTTTTCAAGCTTTCGGGTAATTAGTAGCGGTTAGCTCAACGCATTGCTGCGCTTACACTCCCGCCCTATCAACCGGGTGGTCTTCCCGGTCCCTCATGGAAATCTAATCTTGGGACAGGCTTGGCGCTTAGATGCTTTCAGCGCTTATCCTTTCCGTATTTAGCTACCCGGCGCTGCCGCTGACGCGACAACCGGAACACCAGGGATACGTCATTCCCGGTCCTCTCGTACTAAGGAATGAACCCCTCAAATTTCCAACGCCCACAGAGGATAGAGGACCGAACTGTCTCACGACGTTCTGAACCCAGCTCGCGTACCACTTTAATTGGCGAACAGCCAAACCCTTGGGACCTTCTACAGCCCCAGGATGTGATGAGCCGACATCGAGGTGCCAAACTTCGCCGTCGCTATGAACGCTTGGGCGAAATCAGCCTGTTATCCCTAGAGTACCTTTTGTCCCATAAGCGACGACGCTCCCACGAGCTATCGCCGGATCACTTGGGCCTGGTTTCCCATCTGCTCGACTTGTAGGTCTCACAGTTAAGCTCCCTTATAGCCATATCCTCGCCGACCGATTACCATCCGGTCTGAGGGAACCTTCGCAGTCCTCCGTTACTTTTTAGGAGGAGACCGCCCCAGTCAAACTGACCCACTAACACTGTCCCGCAACCGGCTTACGGTTTGCGGTTAGACGCCTAATAGTTAAAAACCGGTATTTCACATTGCGGCTCATCGGCACCCTGGAGCGCCAAATCAAAGCCTCCCGGCTATTCTACGTATTAAAAATCAAACGACAATATCAGTTTACAGTAAAGGTTCATAGGGTCTTTCCGTCCTTCTGCGGGTACGCGGCATCTTGACCGCGACTACAATTTCACTGAGCATCTCCCTGAGACAGCACCCAACTCGTTACATGATTCGTGCAGGTCGGAACTTACCCGACAAGGAATTTCGCTACCTTAGGACCGTTATAGTTACGGCCGACATTCACGGGGGCTTAGACCACAAGCTTTCACAAGCAGTTTTCACCTTTCCGCATTGGTCACATGTCACTCCCTATACGTTGTCTTGCGACTTGGCAGAGAGCTGTGTTTTTGATAAACAGTCGGTTGGGCCTCTTTACTGAGACCAACTCGCGTTGGCACCCCTTCTACCGAAGATACGGGGCCATTTTGCCGAGTTCCTTAGAGAGATTTAACTCACGCGCCTTAGAATACTCATCCCGGATACCTGTGTCGGTTTGCGGTACGGGCAACCTGACAACTAACTTTATAAATTTTCCCGGGACTAGCCATTGCTGATCCCCCTCGGCCGTAGCCTCAGAGTCCCGTCGACACCTTCCGATGCCTTGGACGAGGACGTTCATCACCTCGCCAGCATTCACTCATCCGTCAATATAAAGATCAAACATTGCCAAGCCGGTACGGGATTATTAACCCGTTGTGCATCGACTACTCCTTACGGCCTCGCCTTAGCTCCCGACTAACCCTGGGCGGACGAACCTTCCCCAGGAAACCTTATCCTTACGGCGGCATGGATTTTAACCATGCTTTTCGTTACTCATGCCTAGATTCTCACTTCCAAAAGCTCCAGCCTCGCTCGCCGCTCAACCTTCAACGCCGTTGGAACGCTCTCCTACCAATTATTGCTAATTCCACGGATTCGGTATAGTGCTTGAGTCCCGATCATTTTCGGCGCAAATTCTCTCGATGGGTAAGCTATTACGCACTTTTTAAATGATGGCTGCCTCTAAGCCAACATCCCCATTGTCTATGAAAACTTACCTCCTTCTTGCCACTTAGCACTAACTTAGGGACCTTATCCGATGGTCTGGGGTGTTTCCCTCTCGCCAATGAAGCTTATCCCCCACTGACTGACTGCCAAATTTCTCTCACCGGTATTCAGAGTTTGATAAGGTTCGGTATTCTGGTGTGAACCCTAGCCTTTTCAGTGCTTTACCCCCGGTGATCAGCATTTGACGCTATACCTAAATATATTTCGGAGAGAACCAGCTATTACGGGGCTTGATTAGCCTTTCACTCCTAACCACAGCTCATCCCTTAACTTCTCAAGGTTAATGGGTTCGGCCCTCCACATCGCGTTACCGATGCTTCAGCCTGGCCATGGCTAGATCGCCTCCGCTTCGGGTGCTATACCAGTTACTCCCGCCCTATTCAGACTCGCTTTCGCTTCGCCTCCGCGTCGTAAACGCTTAAGCTTGCAACTGATATAGACTCCTAGGCCCATTATGCAAAAGGTACGCCATCACCCCACATGGGGGCTCTGACCGCTTGTAGGCAACAGGTTTCAGGTACTTTTAACTCCCCTAACAGGGGTTCTTTTCACCTTTCCCTCACGGTACTTGTTCACTATCGGTCGACACCTTGTATTTAGCCTTATGCAGTGGTCTGCACTCTTTCACACCGGGTTTCACGTGTCCGGTGCTACTCTGGATACTCATAGGTATCTGCCAGATTTCGACTACGGGCCTGTCACCCTCTATGGCCGGCTTTTCCATGCCGTTCGCCTATCTGCCAAACTTCCACAACTGAGTCCGAACCCCGCAGGGATAAATCCCCGCGGTTTGGGCTGTTCCCCTTTCGCTCGCCACTACTCAGGGAATCGCTTCGCTTTCTTTTCCTCCGCTTACTGAGATGTTTCACTTCAGCGGGTATCGCTCTCTCAACACTATTTATTCATGTCGCAGTACCGGCGCTTTACCGCCGGTGGGTTTCCCCATTCGGATATCTCCGGGTTAAAGCCTGCTTGCGGCTAACCGAAGCTTTTCGCAGCTTGCCACGTCCTTCATCGCCATGTGTCGCCAAGGCATCCTCCTGTTGCCCTTCGTTGCTTGATAACAACCATTGTTCCTTTTTTAAATATGGGCTGTCACTGGATTCTATTCACTTTCTTCGTATTCTAAGCTGTTGTATTTTTTATACTCGCTTATTTACGTTGTTTTCTCGTCTACATACTGTCAAAGAACCAAATCTCGCAAACATCCATGGGCCCAGGTGGACTTGAACCACCGACCCCACGCTTATCAAGCGTGTGCTCTAACCAACTGAGCTATGAGCCCTCTAAATGGTGGAGCCGAACGGGTTCGAACCGATGACCTGCTGAATGCAAATCAGCCGCTCTTCCAACTGAGCTACGGCCCCTTCACTATCCAGCGCGTCCCGAGTCTCCCCATTTAACGCCTTGCGGTTTGCATATCAATGAACTCTCGCCCATTTGAAATTTACTAAGCACGATCGCGCGAACCTCATCCTCATTCTCACATGCGCGCCTCTCGGCGCACATCAGAACTTCTCCTTAGAAAGGAGGTGA
>DBGCYC010000012.1:0-45000 GCA_048390825.1 Candidatus Merdousia sp. | reverse complement strand
CGACGGGCTCGACTCGTTCGGGAGCCTGACAAGCGTGAGCGTCGCGCCCGCAGACGCGTATTCGGCGCTGTCTCCTACTTCCTTCGGCGCTTCCGGGAATCAAATTTCGGGATACAACCTGACTTATGCGGCCGGGACATATCTCACGCTCGCGGGCGCGGGATACGGGAGAAGCGAGTCGAGCGCGCTCGACGCCGAAACGGTCGCTTCGGACGGGATAAAGGGCGTCGTCCGCTCGGGGCAGTCGTCGCTGCTTGCGGAACAGAATCTGAACGGCGCAAAATCCCTCATAACCATGGCGGAAACCAAGACCGGCTCCGCGCAGGCGCAGAGCGGCGACTCCGGAGGGGGAATGTTCGTGCAGTTTGAAAACGAATGGTACCTTGTCGGGACAATCACGGGGGTTTCGCCAAACATATCGACTTCGACTGCCGTTTTCGGCTCCTACGGCGAGGCGAGCCTCACTTACGGAAGCGACGGCAGGCCCAGCGGGGTGGACACGTCCGCGCTGTTCGAGAACTCCATGACAATAGCGATAAGCCTTGAAGACTACGCGGGCACCATTTCCTCGATAATAGCCTCAAACCCGATACCCGAACCACTGGAAACCGCGGTCTCATTCGGCGCTACGGCCTTAGCCCTCGCAATCGCGGCGCGGCGGCTGAGAGAGTGACGCAGGGAATCCGCCCGCCGGCATGCGCGATTCCGGCGCCCCGCGATCGCGGGGGCGGCCGGAGAAAAATCCCCGGGCGCGCAAAACCGCGAAATCCGCCCCGTGCGTAAAGGCAAAAGCGCCAGGGGCGCGCCGAAAACGGCGCGGCCGAAATTTCTCCGCCGGAACGCCCGCTTATTGCGCGCAACAGGCGCCGTGCCTCTCCCGGGCGAAACAGCGGAATTTTTGCGCCGGCCCGCGACCGGAAACCCCGTCAGCGCCCGGAGGCCTCTTTGAATTTTTTCATGTAATATTCGGCGTCCTCCGCGGATTTCTCCACGCCGTCGCCGTTTTTATAGGCTATCGAGATGTTGTACATGCTCTCGGCGTCGCCAAGATCCGCGGCGACTTTCGTCCACTTCGCAAACTTCGCCGGATCCTTTTCAACGCCGTCTCCGAACAGGTACATTTTAGCGAGGTTCTTTGCGGCGAACGCCACCCCCCGCACAGCGGCGGACTCCCAAAGCTTCGCCGCCCGCGCCTTGTCCGCGGCGATTCCCGCGCCGTTGAATAGAAAGCCCGCAAGCGCGGTCTGCGCCTCCGCGTCGCCGGATTCCGCGGCGCGCTCGAGCCAGCGCATTCCGCGCTCCGCAGACTTCTCGACTCCGAAGCCGTTGAGGAACATCGCCGCGAGATTGTACTGCGCCCTCGGGTGGCCGTTCTCGGCGGCCTTTTCCCACCAGCGCGCGGCCAGCTGCATGTCGCGCCCGCCTCCGATTCCGCGCGCCGCGCAAACGCCGAGGTTGTACTGCGCCTCGGGAAATTCCAATGAAGCCGCCTTTTCCCAGAGTTCCACGGCCGCCCCCGGATTCGGGGGCGCGCCCTCCCCTTTGAGATACGCCGAAGCGAGGTAGTTCTGCGAGCGCGCGTCTCCCATGTCGGCGCCCTTTTTCCACCAAAAAACCGCTTTTTGCGGGTCTTTCGGAAACCCCTTGTCGCCGGCGGCGTAAGCGACGGCGACTTTCAGGATCGCGTCTCCGTTGCCGCCGCGCGCCTGCGAAAGCATTATCCTCGCGGCGGGATCCTCCACCGAATCGCCGTCCTGCCCGCCTGAAGCGAACGTTGAAAGCCCGGCAAGCAGCGAAGCCGCCGCGGCGCAAAAAAATTTTCTCATGCATGGAAAATACGCTCCCGCAAACGGACGGTCAAACAGTTTTGCAAAACTCCGGCCTGGCGGAAAAATCTCCGGCCGCCCCGCGCCGCAAAACGCGCCGGAAAACAATCGGCCTCTTCCGCGCGCCCCTGAAACTGCGGAAATCCGCCGCCTAAAAACCGGCAAATACCGAGCAATTTTTCGCCCGACCGAAAACGGCGGCCGCGGGAGTCGAAAAGTCCCCCGCAGCGACGGACGCCTCGAGCCGCTCGAGAACCGGCGCCTTGGATTTCCCCAAAACCGGCGCGAGAATTGCGCGGGCGTTCAGAATGGCCCTTCCCGTGAGGGTAATCCGCCAGAATTTCGAGGATTTGGTATGGCAGACGTCGTAGATTTTCGGGGAGTCGAGAAGCCCCATCGTGTCGGGGAAGATGGAAGCCGTATGCATGTCCGGGCCGATTCCGAGCACGACGCAGTCGAACCGCGGGAGCCCGTCCGCCGGCGGGACGTTCGCCGCGGCGGCTTTCGAGGCGTCCCCGGCGGCCGTCACGGGGCAGTCCTCCCCGCGCAGCCTGAAAACCCTGCCGCTTCCGATTTTCAAAGGCTCCAAAAACAGTTCGCGCGCCCAGCGGTAATTGCTGTCGGGCGAATCGGGCAACACGCACCTCTCGTCAACGAAAAATATTTTGAAGCGCGTGAAGTCCAGCCGCCTGCGCGCCAGCTCCGGATAGAGCGCCTTCGCGCTCTCCCCGCCCGAAAACGCGATGCAAAAAGAGCCGGAAGCCCGCCCGGCAAGCTCCGCAATCCTGTCCGCGAGCGCGGCTGCAGCCGCGCTCGCGCCGTCAGTCCTTACCACTTCCATTTGCAGAACCGGCCGAAAAGCGTATGGGGCACCCTTCGGAACTGTGTTCAAGCCTCATTCTGCGCGCGCCCTCAGGCCCGTCGGAACCCGCCGCGTAAAACTCCAGCCCGTCCGCTCCGCGCTCGGCCCAGCGCGCGATTATCGGGTCGATGAACTTCCAGCCGGCCTCGAGCGCGTCCGAGCGCGCATAGAGCGTGGCGTCGCCCGACATGGCGTCGAGCAGCAGCCGCTCGTAGGCGTCGGGGAGGTTCGCGCCGGATATGGAGGAATAATTGAAATCCATCGAGACCTGCGCGACCTCGTATCCCGCCCCGGGGACTTTCAGGCCGAATTTCAGCCACACGCCCTCGTCGGGCTGTATGCGCAAAGTCAGCCTGTTGCACGACCTGCCCGAACACTGCCCCACGAACATCTGCACGGGAGCGGACTTGAAGTTTATCACGACCTCCGACTTGCGCTCGGAAAGCCGCTTGCCGGTGTACAGGTAGAACGGGACGCCGCCCCACCGCCAGTTTTCGATATGGAATTTGAGCGCGGCGAAAGTCTCGGTCAGCGAGTCCGCCGCGACGTTTTTCTCGGAGCGGTACGCCGCCATGCCACCCGCCGCGGCGTACTGCGCGCGCACGGTGCCGGAGTCTATCGACTTCGCGTCCATCGGGCGCAGGCATTCGAGAACCTTGGCGACCTCGTCGCGTATGGACTCCGCGCCGAAAGACGACGGGCACTCCATCGCCACGAACGCCGCGAGGTTGAGCAGGTGGTTCTGGACCATGTCGCGCAGGGCGCCGGACTTTTCGTAGTACGCGCCCCTGTTTTCGACGCCGAGCGACTCCGAAACGGAAATTTCCACGGAGTCGATGTGGTCGCGGTTCCAGAGCGACTCGAAAATCTCGTTTGCGAACCGCAGCACCAGAATGTTCTGGACGGTCTCCTTGCCGAGGTAGTGGTCTATGCGGTAGATTTCGCTCTCGTCGAAAACGGACTTGAGCTTGGCGTTTATCGCGCGCGCGCTTTCGAGGGAAGTTCCGAACGGCTTTTCGACGACCGCCCTGCGGAATCCGCCCGCGGAGGCGTTGAGGCCGCACGCTTCAAGCCCCGAGGCTATCGGCGAAAACATCTCCGGCGGGACGCCGAAGTAAAACGTCATGTTGTCGGGAATCGCCGAGCGCTCCCTCACCACGGCGGCGAAATCCGCGAGCCGCGAATATTCGGCCGGGTCGCCGGTGTCGAAGCCGACGTAGTTGACGAGCTCCATGAAGGAATCGAGCTTTCCGAAGTCGGCCGCGGCGGCGCGCGCGAACTTTTTTATGTCCTCCGCGCGCGACTTCCTGTACTCCGCGGAGTCCATCGCGGTCCGGCCCGCGCCGACTATCGCAAAGTTCTCCGGCAGAAACCCGCCGCAGTGCAGCGCGAACAGCGCGGGCAGAAGCTTGCGCCCGGCAAGATCCCCCGAGGCCCCGAATATTACCAGTACCTGACCTGACGGATTTTCCATACGGCCCCCTCCGGCTTTTCCCTCGCGGAAATCTTGGCTCCCTCCGCCGCGGCGGCCTCCCAGTCGGTGTGGAAGAACTCCCCGCGCGGCTTGTCGACCCTCTCGTAGGTGTGCGCGCCGAAAAAGTCGCGCAGGGCCTGCACGAGGTTGGCGGGCGAGCTTATCTGGCGAAGAGAGTCGAAGTACGAGAGCGCCGACGAAAGACACGGCGCGGGAACCCCCTCGAGCGCGCAGAACGCGCACGCGCGCCGCAGGCTCGGCACGAGCAGCCTCACGCGGCTCCGGAAATAAGGGGCGAAAATCATGTTGCGCGGGCTGTCATTTTCGTAGGCGAGCGCTATGTTGTTGAGGAAGTCCGACCTTATTATGCAGCCGTTCCTCCATATCTTTGCGATGCCCGCAAAGTCGAGGTTCCAGCCGTATTTCTCGGACGCGGCGCGCATCAGCGAAAAGCCCTGAGCATAGGCCAGCAGCTTTGCGGCGAACATCGCCTCGCGCAGCAGCTCCACGTTTATCGCGTGCGCCTCGGCGTCGCCGGGATCCTCCGAATAGATTTCCGAGGCCTGCGCGCGGCTCTCGACGTCGGCGGACATGAAGCGCGCGTACACGGCGTCGGTGATGACCCCGAGCGCAACGCCCTCGTCGAGCGCGGACATCACCGTCCACTTGCCCGTGCCCTTTTGGGCCGCGACGTCGAGAATGTCGTCCACGATGTACGCGCCCTGCGAATCCTTGGCCATCAAAACCTTCGCCGTGATTTCCGTCAGGTACCCTTTGAGGTCTCCGAGATTCCAGTTGGCGAAGATTTCGGAAATGGAGTCGTTGTCGAGGCGGTTGCAGTTTTTGAGAATGGAATACGTCTCGGCGATGATCTGCATTTCGGCGTACTCTATGCCGTTGTGCACCATCTTGACAAAGTGCCCCGCCCCGCCCTCGCCGATCCAGCGGCAGCACGGGTCTCCGTCCGGGGCGCGCGCCGCTATCGCCTTCAAGACCTTTTTGATCTTCGGCCACGCCTCGGGATTTCCCCCGGGCATTATGGACGGGCCTTTCAGCGCGCCCTCCTCGCCGCCCGATATGCCGCATCCGACGAACAGAATCCCCTTTTTGGCGAATTCGGCGACCCTGCGGGCGGTGTCTCGGAAGTCGGAATTGCCGCCGTCGATTATTATGTCGCCCTTTGCGAAGTGCGGCTCGAGCAGGGCGGCCGTCTCGTCGACGGCCTCGCCCGCCTTGACCATCAGGATCGCAACGCGCGGCCTGGCCAGCGACTTCGCAAACTCCGCGATGTCCTCGGTGCCGAAGAAGTTTTTCCCCGCGCCGCGGCCCTCGAGGAACTTTTTGACGGCCGACCCCCCCTTGGAATGCGGCCTGTTGTAGACGGAGACGGCAAATCCCTTGTCTTCGAGGTTGAGAGCGAGGGAAGAGCCCATCACGCCGAGGCCTATCAGGCCTATGTCTGATTTTTTCGTCATATTGAGAGTAAATTTGAGTTTTCAAAACGCGCCGCAACGGGGCGCGACCCATAGAAAGACACGCGGAGGCCGGAAAATGTTCTCGCGGCGGCGCGGGCTAATCCGCCTGCTTGGCTATCTGCTTCTGCGACTCCCAGACGACTTCGCCGCCGCTCGAGAGCGAGAGCATGAATATGTAGGTGACCTCCCGGACGCCGTCGACGCTCTCCCTGTCCTCTATGATTTTGCCCGTCATCACGAGCTTCGGGAGGGAGACTTTCCTGTCGTTTACGAAGGCTTCGTACTTCTCCTGCTCGCGCGAATAGGCGTCGGACGACGCCACGCGGACGCTGCCCGAATTGTTGAGCGCTATCGTTATCTGGCGGGTGAGGAGATCCGTCTCTATCGCCTGGCTCGTGCGGTTGACTATCCTGCCGACGGCCATCTTAACGGGCTTGGGCTTGAAGGAGTCGAGGCAGCCGGAAGAGAGCATGTCGTTCACAAGCGACGCGGCGGCCTCGTTCCAGTCGGCCATATTGATTTTGTTCACCGACATGAGCGAGCGCGGGCCGCCGGCGTCTATGCGCCTGGCGGCGTCGGAGGAGCACCCCAGGAGCGCGGCGGCTGCGAGCGCGGCGGCAGGGAGGAGAGGCGTCTTAATCTTTTTCATAAAATTTGCGGGTTCGTTTCAAACGGGAGGAGGGTCAGTCGCGCACGTCCGGCATGAGCTTCAGTTTGAAGTCCTTCACGCCCCTGTTCGGGGCTACGGCCGATACGCTCCTGCTCTCGCCGCCCTCCACCGGGAGGGTGATCCAGACGGAATTCGGGGAATTCGCCTGCATTCCGTCGGCGCCGAACCACTCGAACTTGTAGCAGACGTTCCGATGCGCGGAGGAACGGTTCACTATTTCGGCCTGCACTTTCAAAAGCCCCCCGGGAGTGCGCGACTCGTTCACGCCCGCGACATAGGCGTAGTCGTCCACCGCGGAGTCGGTGACGATTCTGACGTCGTCCACCATTTTTTTGGAGGCGGCGGGTTCGGCGCGCTCGACGGTGTTCACGGTGTCGCACGCGCAGAGGGCGAGGGCGGCCGCGAAAATCAGAACGTTTTTCATTTTTCCTTGAAGTTGAATTTTCTCACAAAAAGCGGGGATGCGCTTGAAATCTGTTTGGCGACGATAACGTTGACGCCCGAAGTGTCAACCGAAACCTTGCGCCCCCCGATTTCGACGACGCCGTCCCGGGGGGTCGGAAGCTTCGCCAGATACACCGCCTTCGGCAGGGTCGTCCACGACCGCAGGTCGGCGTCGTTGGTCGCGGTCTGGTAGACGGAGCCCGCGATGGCCGTCAGAAGCAGCGCGGCGGAGTTGTCGCGGGCGGCGTACTGCGCCGCGTACTGCGCGCCGGCCTTCATCGCCGCGGACAGCACCGAGCGCGCCACGACGGCCGGAAGCCCGTCCCTGAACTCGCGCGATACTATTTCGTCCATGTCGGCGATTTTGGAGAACTCCGCGGTTTTCCCGCCCCCCGAGAACGCCGGGGGCCGCACCCCGGAGTCCACCGGGGCCAGATACGGGAAATTTACCCCGACATGCGGCAGCGCGTCCGAAAACACGTAGAGCGGCAAATCCACCCTGAACTGCCTGCGAACTGGCGCGCACCCTTCCTCAAATACGGCGTAGGTGAAGTCGCCCATGCCGGAAACCCTGCCGTCGGCGAGGGCCTCGGCGCGCGCGGCGTCGGACGCGGCGACGGGGTTTCCGCCCGGAACCGACTGGTTCGAGAGCCTGAAAAAGTCCGCCGCGCGCGACTTGTCGGAGGCGTCCGCCGGGCGGTTTGAAAAGTAGAGGCCCGACAGCCAGTACGCGAACGGGTTGGCGTAAACCCCGCGCGCCTGAACGGCGGCCGAGGGGGCGAGGAAATCCGCGCCGTAATGCCGCGCCAGGGAGCTGCGCACGCCCGCGTCGGCGAGAGTGCGCGAAACGTCGTACTTCCGCCTTCCTCCCTCCGTCTGAGCCTTCTGTATGGCGCGCATCCGGGCGTCTATGCGCGCCGCGTTTTTTGCGCCGGCGTCCGCCTGGAAATTCTCGAGCTTCTTCAGCCAGACCTCCGCGTCGTCGAATTTTTTAAGCTCCACGAGGTTCATCGCCTGGTACGCGGCCGCCATTATGCGGTCGTAATTATAGCCCTCGTAGGGCAGAAAGCTCTGGTTTGCGAGTATCGCCGCCGCCTCGTCGCCGGCGCCCGCGCCCCCCGCGGAGTCGTATTCGGCCATTATCCGCTCGGCCCTGTCGAATGCCGCGCTGCTTTGCCCGAGCTCCGCCGCCGCCCTCGCGGCCGCCCCGTTTTCGAGCAGAAACACGAGCTCGTCGCCGGACCCCTCGGCAGCCGACGACAGTTCGGCGGACTTTTCCGCCGCGGCTTTGAGGTTGCCCGCGCGCCAGTCGGCGCGCATTCCGCCCGTCTCTTCAATATAGGTCGCGCAGCCCGCCAGAAGCGCGGCCGCGGCAATGGCCGGTATGGCGCGCGCCCTTCCCATCGGCTATTCGGTTTCCCGGGGTTCCCCGCCCCGACCGGCCCTGCGCAGGATATGCCCGCGCGCGATTCCGTTGTCTTTGAGCGCGCGCGCAATGGAAAACTTCGGGCGCACCGCGGAAACCTCAACCCTGCCGACCGGGATTTCCTGGGAGCCGAGATTTTCGCCCGTATCGGGGTCTATGAGATCGCCCGATGGCGCGTAGACTTCGTACACGTCGCCGACGGCAATGTCTGTGCCGTCGCCCCTGTTGACCGTCACCAGGGAGCCGGTTTTCGCCACTACCTTGGCGGGGAACGCGGCCTCCGCAGCGCGGGAGGCGATCTTCGCGGCGAGCGACCTGGAAACCTGCGCAAGAAGCCTGCGGTCGAGCTTCGAGCTCTCGCGCACGCCCGCGTCCTCCTCGGAAATTTCCGACTCCGAAACCGATATGTTTGCGGACTCCGCTATCGCGCCGGTTCCAGACTCTATTATGTTCGCCACCGCTCCGACGCGCACCAGCCGCTTTTGGGCGCTCTTGCCCATCAGCTTGAAATCGGCCGTCTTTACGTAGTCCTGGAAGTCGCTTATTTTTACGGTGAGAATGTAGTCCGCCCCCTTGAAGCCCCGCACTGCGGGGCCGGCGGAATTGCCGGAGCCCCCGAAATCGGCCTCCCTCATCGCCTCGGGGAGGTCGGAGCGCGTAAGCACCTCGAACTTTCGGGCGTTTTGGAGCGCGGAGGATATGTCCGCCTCGAGCGACTGCGCGACGGCTTCGAGCGAAAGGCCCTCCCCGCGCGACTCCGCCGTTTTTCTCACCGCCTCCGTAGGCGCTATCTTCACCACCGCCACGGATTTTTTCGCCGGCTCGCGCCGGTCCTGCGCAGCGGCGGAAAGCGGCAAAAGGGCCGCGAGCGCCGCAAATATGATATTCCTCATTTCCGCCTCCTATTTTTTCCCGAACCCGAGATCCACCGTTATGTTGGAATTCCTGAAAGTCTCGGCTATCCCGCGGAGTTTCTCGGCCTCGGCCTCCGTGAGAATCCGCCTGGAATCCGACTTCGCAGCCGAGTTTACCACCGACTGCACGAACTGCATGTCGCCCCTCCACCGCGCGAGCAGCCCGTCGTCCGGGGCAAGCGCTATGACGAACTCCGCCGGCGAGCCGGAGCCGTCCACGTATATGGACTCCTCGACTTTCCGGAAGCCGGGAATGTCCGCGGTTATCGTGTGCACCCCGCGCGAAAGCATTACCGGGCGTGGCGGCGACGAGACGGACGCCGCCGCCCCGTCAATGCGCACGGTCGCCGACGCGAGGCCGGCCGGCACCGTACGCGGCTCGACCTCGTACGCGCCGTCGCCGATTTTCTTCAAAACGGGAAAGTTTACGGAATTTATTTCAAACCTCAAATTCACGCCGTACAGCTTCTTTTCGGGGGCCGCACGCAAGAGCTCCGGGCTCCGGCGGAGGCCGTCGGCGAGGCTGCGCGCCGCGGACGCGAAGAGCCTCCCGAAAATGTCGCTTTCGGAGACTTTGAGAGCCCCTCCCCCGCGCACCTCCGCGGAGGCGCCCGCGCTTATGCCCGTCACGCCCCCGCCGCCAATATCGAACAGCGAGCTCGAGGTCTCGATGCTGAAAGTCTCGACTTTCGTTGAAATTCCGTAGCCCTCGAAAGAGCGCGTCTCGGAGCCCGCGTAGACTATCGCCACCGAAAGAACCCTGTCTGCCCCGGCGTACTCCGCTATTTTCGCGGCGGACGCGCCGGAAAAGAGGGCGGCGTTTATCCCGCCCGCCCGCGCGTCCGAACCCGCGCCCGCGTATTTGCCGAGGCCCCGCAGGGCGAGCGACTCGTCAACCGTCGCCAGCCCACGCGCGTTGAGCTCGGCGGCGATCGCCGCCGAGAACGCCCCGAGCCGCGCGTCGAGCGACGGGTCGGCGGACAGGTTGCGGACGAACACCGCGATTTTCCCGGCCGGGGCGGGCTCACGGGCCTGTTCAGCGAACGCCGGAAGGCAGAGGGCCGCCGCAAGGGCTGCGAATGGCAATGTCTTTTTCATTTTTTTTAACCCTTTCAGTTTAAAACGCCGCGGGGCGGCGGAAAGTTTCGCTCACCCGTCGGAATCGCCGTATCCGGTGGGCAGCTTCGTCCACCTGTCCGGGATTATGTCGGAATAGTCCATGTTCGCCGACGGCGAGAACCACATGTCCGGGGCCACTGTTATCCTGCCGGGCTTTCCCCCCTCGCCGAGCCACGCGCTCCACCAGCTGAAAGTGCTGTTGGAAATCACCGCGTGGCGGCAGCGGCTCATCAGGTAAAAGTCCTCGAAATGCCCCGACGGCTCTATGAGCACGACGTTCGGCCCGCCCAGGTTTTCCCTGACCCACCCGGGGTCGTCGGAGGCGACGAAAAACCGCGCGTTCTCGACGCGCTCCGACACGTGCCGCATGGCGCCCTCGTAGTACCTCCTGCGGCAGACGTGGAGAATCCGGCGGTACTTCGGCTTTGAAACGTAGTCTCCGCGCCGCACGTGGACGGCCACGGAATTTGAGTTTTCCACCGCGTCCGACAGCGGGTGGCGCGAAAGCCTTTCCGCGTCCCTGAACGCGAAGTCCGCGCGTATCTCGCCGGCGAAATCGGCAAAATACTTTTCGCTCTGCCAGAGCCCCTCCACGTAGCACGAATTCTTCACGGAAAGAAACGACGGGTCGAATGCGAAGGACTTTTCGCGCAGATGGGTGGGGGGCAGGCGGTACGGGATTTTCAGCGCCTTGTACAGCCTGCGCCTGAATTCAAAGCGCGGCGCCGCAACAGCGGCCTTGCGCGCCGCGTCCACAAACGGCGCGCGCACGCAGAACGCGCCGAGCGAAAAGCGCGTGTGCCTTTTCGGGTCGAGGGCGCAGGGGTCGAGGTAGAGCTCCATGCCGCTTCTGAGCGACAGCGCGCGGGCGAAGGCGTACTCAAACATCTGGTTGCCCATTCCGCCAAGCAGCCTCGATACTATAAAATCTTTCATTCGCCGGAATTTTCCCGAAATCCTCCCGGAAGCGCAAACATATTCCGCGGGCGGACGCGCAAAAATTTGCGGAAAACGCGGATTTGCGCGCTTGACACAGTTAGAGCGTTAACTTAGGTTCGGGCAGATGAAATTCCTTGCAATTTTTCTGGCTGTATCCTCTGCGGCCCTCGCGGCCTGCTCCACGACAGACGGCGACGGGAAGGCCCCGCCGGAAACGGCGGGCTCCGGCCCCTCGGCGGCGGAATTCAAATCCCCCCCGAACGGCGTCCGCCCGTGGTGCTACTGGTGGTGGGTCAACGGGCACATGGACCGCGAGACCGCTTCAAACGACCTCGCCGGCATGAAGGATCTCGGCTTCGGCGGGTTCCTGCTGTTCGACGCGCGCGGCTACTGGGAGGATTCGCGCCACCTCCTCTACCCAAAGCCGAAATGCGAATTCATGGACGAAGCCTGGCGCGAAAATTTCGCCTTTGCGATGGAGGAGGCCTCGCGCCTCGGACTGGAAGCCAGCGCGAATCTCAGCAACTGCGCGGGCAGGTTCAAGGGCCCGTGGAAAGTCGGCGCTGACGCCCCCAAGAGGCTCGTGTGCAAAATAACGCCCCTAAAACCGGGAAAGGCCGGACTCTCCGCGGAAAAGCCCGCCGACAGGAAGCATTTTTGGGATATCGGGCGTTTCGCCGTGCGCTACGACGGGCGGAAATTCGCGGAGGGCGGCGGCTGGCTGAACGCCGGCGACGGCCTCTATTCTATGGAGGCGACCTCCGGGAAGCGCACCGACAGCGCGGGCGTCACGGAGCTCAGGAACGCCCTTGAAGTCATAGACATCTCCGGCGCGAACGAATGGGAGGTTCCCGCAAACGGGCAGTGGGCGGACGTGCGGTTCGCCTACACGACATTCGACGGGCACGACTACGACGTGGACGTGCTCGACTCGGAGGCGGTGGCCAGACACTACGGCCGCATGGCGAAAACCCTGAAAAAAGACCTCGGCGGCCTGTTCGGCAAAACCCTGACCCACTTTTACACCATGAGCTGGGAGGGGGCGGTTCCGACGTGGTCTCCCAATTTCGCCGCAGACTTCAAGAAATTCGCGGGATACGGCATAAAGAAATGGATGCCCGTGCTCGCCGGCTTCCGAATCGGCGGCGCGGAGGCTTCCGACAAGTTCATGACCGACTTCCGCCGCGCGCGCAACGAGACGTTCCGCGCGAACTACTACGAAAACCTCGCCGCGCTCGCCCGCGCCGACGGCATCGGGTGGCACTCGGAGTCCGGGGGCCCGTGGGTCCGCGCCGCCCCCGTGTTCGGCGAGGCCGACCAGCTCGAATTCCTCTCCGACAACGACATGCCGCAGGGCGAATTCTGGGTCGGGACGCAGTTCGGCGGGGAAGAGGGAAGGTGCGGAAGGTACCTCGTAAAGCCGATAGCCAACACGGCAAACATATACGGCAAAGACCGCGCGGCGGTGGAGGCGTTCACGCACATGAACCGCCACTGGTCGTCGTATCCGGCGCTGCTCAAAATCACGGCGGACAGCGCCTTCGCGGACGGCGCCAACATGATGATCTGGCACACCTACACGGCCTCCCCAAAAGAGTTCGGCAAACCCGGCATCGAATACTTCGCGGGAACGCACATCAACGGGAATGTCACATGGCACAAAATGGCCGCGCCTTTTATAGAATACCTCGCCCGCTGCCAGTACATGCTGACGCGCGGCAAAAGCGTCTCCGACTTCTGCATATACACCGGCGACACCCCGTACCAGCACTGGGGGGAATGGAAGGACAGGCCGCATAAAAACTCCGCCCTGAAAATCCCCGCGGGGCTCTCCTACGACATAGTCAACAACGACGTTCTCCTCAAGCGCGCCAAAGTCGAAAACGGCAGGCTGAGCCTCGGCGCGGGCAAGACATATTCGGCGCTGATAGTGGATTTGGAATCCCCGCTCGTCTCGGCAAAGGCTCTCGAGAAAATCCTCGAGCTCAAAAAGGCGGGGCTGCCGGTCGCGGCCGCAGGCAGGCGGCCGACGGGCGTCGCGGGGCTCGGCGAAAGTTCGGAAAAGGCCGCCGGGCTCGGCAAAGAGCTCTTTGCCTCCGCCAGCGCGCCCGAAGAAATATTCGCCGCGCTCAAACCCGCCGCCGCGACGAAATTCGCCTACGCCCACAGGAGGGCCGGGGACGCCGACATATATTTCCTGACGGGCTCCGGCAGGGACAGGATTGTGTTCGCCAACGGCGGAACCCCGACGGTATGGAACCCGCTCGACGGCTCGATAACGGAACCCGAACGCTTCTACAAAACCGCCGACGGGCGCACGGAAGTCGAGCTCGACCTCGGCGAGAGGGGCGCGGCATTCGTTGTGTTCGGCGCGGACGCGAAGCCCGAGGGGAAAGCCCCGGGCGCGGCTTCGGAAATCGCCGAAATCAAAACGCCGTGGGAGGTCCGCTTCGAGGGCGGAATGGGCGCGCCCGAAAAGGCGGTCTTTGATAAGCTGACCCCGTGGAACGAGTCGTCCGACGACGGCATAAAATACTTCTCGGGAACGGCGGCTTACAAGAATTCCTTCAAGCTTCCGAAAGGCCTTGACGGCAAAAGGCTTTCTATCGGGCTCGGCAAAGTCCGGGTCGCGGCGCAGGTGTTCGTCAACGGGCAATACTGCGGCACGGCGTGGACGCCGCCCTTTGAAGTGGACATTTCAAAAGCCGCAAAGGCCGGGGAAAATTCGCTCGAAATCAGGGTGGCCAACACCTGGGAAAACCGCCTCATCGGCGACGCCGCGCTTCCGGAAGGCCAACGTTTCACAAAGAGCAACATGCGCCTCTACAAGGGCAAGCGCACCAATACGGTCTACTCGGGCTTCGCCTCCGAGGAAAAACTCTCCGAATCCGGGCTTCTCGGCCCCGTGAAGATAATCCGCCGCGACTGACCGCGGACGGCCTCCGCCTGCGCCGGGCGCGCGGCGGAGGGGACTTTTGCAGGGCGCGGCAAATCGGCCGAAACGGCGTTTGCCGCGCCCTGTTTTTTTTCGGAAGAAAACCAAAGCAAAATCCCGGCCGCAACGCGTGGCGGGCGAGATCCTGACGCATTCTCCGCTCCGCAAGGCGATGTTTGAAAGACGAGGACGGAAACGGAAAATGGCGGGAAGGGAATTGCGTAAAGGCTTCGGGGCGGGTTTTGCGCCCGGATTCGAGCTTGGAAACTTCTTGCGCCGATTCCCGGCAAGATTTGGAAATACTTTTTGACCTGATCCAAGTTTTGGCGCCAGCCCATGACACGCTTCGGATTAAAAAAAGAGATCCCGCAAGAGACTTGCAAGGGCTTTGAAAAGGAATTGCAGCGTCATTTTTCCGCGCGGCGCGGACGCCGCCGCCGTAGGGGATAGTCCGGGCGTGCCGCAAAGTCTGTCATGGCAAAGTTTGCGATGCATGGGTAAGGTTTGCGATGCACGCGAGGCATTCGCGGTTATAATTGCTCCTGCATATCCGCGGCGCCGCGCGCTTTTTGAAATTCTCAACGAAGGCACACTGCACCCGAATTGCAGCCCGACGCCGAAACCGGCGTCGGGCCGCATGCCGCGCGCGTACCCGACGCGCACAACGGAAAAAATCGCGGGGCCATTGCGCGCATGGAGTCGGCGTTTCACACGGCTTTTCCGAAGCTGACGGACTGCGAAATATTCATTACGCAACAACAGACTTCGCGGAGCATAACGACATCTCGCGCGAGACGACAATCACGCCCGCGCAGAAAACCAAACCGGCGTCGGAAGAATGGCCGTTACGCCGCGCCGAAAGCCTCCCGCGACGCCGGCAACAGCGTTACGAGCTGCGCGTCAATAACCCTCCATGCAAATAACCCGCACCCGCTTCAACTTTGACATAGCTTGCAGCCCTCCCGCAACTTCTCCGAGCTTCCCTTGCAACGCCTCTTCCGAAGGCCTTTTTCCCAAATCCCGCTTCATTTTTCCAAAATCAAACCACGATACAAAGCGAAGGGGAAAAGAAAGTGAAGACCCTGATTTATGGAAGCCGGGGGCGCGCGCCCCTGTTTTGCGCCCGTCAAAACTGCGGCGCGGCGAAGGGAGCCGGCGCCTGCCGTACATGCCGATTTGTCCGCAAAAAAACGGCGCGCCGCCGTCATTTACAGACGGCAACATTTCCGGCGCCCGGTCTTATCAGGGTTTCCGGCGCGAAGCGCCTCCATAAAATTCCGGCATGCGGCAAAACTTCCGCAAATTCACAACAATTCGCCTTCCAGAGCGCCCTCCAATTCCAACAGCCGTCTTTTAGCCTCGAGGCCGCCCCCGTACCCCGCAAGTTTGCGGTCGCCGCCGATCACCCGGTGGCATGGCACGAAAATGGAAATCGGGTTGGCCGCATTGGCCGAAGCCACCGCGCGCACGGCTTTCGGGTTGTTTATGCGGCGGGAAAGCTCGCCGTAGGATATGGTCGTCCCGTAGGGTATTTTCATCAATTCTTTCCACACGGCGCACTGAAATTCCGAACCGGCAAATACGACGGGAATATCGAATGTCCTGCGGCGCCCCGCAAAATATTCGTCAAGCTCCCCTATCGCGCGCTCGACGGTCGCTGAAGTTCCCTCCTCGTATTCCGCGTTCAGCCGCCGCCGTATGCGCCGGTCTATCGTGTCCCGGCGCTTTTCCGCCGCCCAATCGCAAATGCAAAGCCCGCCGCCGCAGGAGCCTACGAGCATCTCCCCCACGGGCGACCGGTATCTGGCAATTTTTACAATTTTCATATCGGTTTTGCCATCACGATGTCTTTTCATGGATATTTTCCGCGCAACCCGAAACCGCCGTTTTTCAACCCGACGGGAAACGCCGCCGCCAGCGGCGGAGCCGGTTTCCGCGGGGAAAGCCCGCACTCCGCCCGGCGGGATTCGCTTCCGCCGCTATGCGTTTTCGCCGAGGGCTGTTCCGCCGACCACCGTGGTGGACGCGGTGATGGCCTCGCGTATCTTTTCGGCGACGTCGGCGTGCTCCATCAGGTAAGCTTTCGCGGCCTCGCGCCCCTGGCCTATGAGCTCGCCGTTATAGGAAATCCACGCGCCCTTTTTCTCGAGTATCTTCTGCTCTATGCCCAGGTCGATTAGGCTGCCCGTCAGCGAAATGCCCTCGTTGTACATTATGTCGAACTCGCATTCGGTAAACGGCGGCGCCACCTTGTTTTTTACGACCTTTATCTTGGTGCGGTTGCCTATGACTTTTCCGGAGGCGTCCTTTATCTGGCCGATTCTGCGTATGTCGATGCGCACAGACGCGAAGAATTTGAGGGCGCGCCCGCCGGGGGTCGTTTCGGGATTTCCGAACATCACGCCGATCTTCTCGCGGATCTGGTTGGTGAACACGCAAATGCAGGAAGTTTTGCTGATGGCGGCGGTTAGGCGGCGCATGGCCTGGCTCATCATGCGCGCCTGCAAGCCGACGGTGGTGTCCCCCATCTGGCCGTCGAGCTCCTGCCGCGAGACGAGCGCGGCCACGGAGTCGATTACGACAACGTCGATCGCGCCGGAGCGTATGAGGGTTTCGGCTATGTTGAGGGCGTCCTCGCCGCACTCGGGCTGGGCCACCATGAGGTTTTCGAGGTCTACGCCGACAACCTTCGCGTAATGGGGGTCGAGCGCGTGTTCAACGTCGATGAAAACGGCGTTGCCGCCCCTGCGCTGGGCCTCGGCGATGAGCGAGAGGCAGAGGGTCGTCTTGCCCGAGGATTCGGGGCCGTAGATTTCGACAATCCTGCCGCGCGGGAGGCCGCCGACGCCGAGGGCGAGGTCTATGGCGACGGAGCCCGTGCTTATGGTTTCGACATTCATTTTGGTGGCGTCGCCGAGGCGGACGAGCGAACCCTCCCCGAACTGCCTGTTTACCATGCTGAGGGCGGTTTCGAGAGCCTTGTCGTCCTTGGCTATCTGCTGCGTGGGAATCTTCTGTTTTGCCATACGTTTTTACAATTTCAGTGTTATCTTAAAATTCGGGCAGGTTTATATCCCCGAGGCGCGGGGGTGTCCACAAAATTATTTTGCGGGGCGGAAATTTGCGCCGGAGCCTTCCGGCGGGTCCCGGCCGGCGCGCAGATGCCGTCTGACAAAATGTTTTGACGCCGCAGGCGCCGCCGAATAAACTGGATTTATGAAAATAAAAATTCCCGTTCTGCCGCTCGCGGCCTGCGCCGCCCATTTCGCGTGCGCGCTCGGCGCGCCGAAATCCGCCGAAGAAATTTTCGCGCCGACCGTCACCGGAGTTCCGCCGGCGGACGCGGTGATGGGACTCTGCAAAATGCCGGACGGCAAAATCCGGCACTACAACTATTATGCGCAGCCCGAAAACGGTACAGGCGGGCCATACTCACACAAGGTGACAAACAGAATGTATATCGAATCGGCGGACGGCGGGCTTGCGTGGGAGCGAATCGACGCCCCGGAAGGCGCGGAATTCGGAACGTTTTTCCACCCCGAAAAAAAGAGGTACTTCAACTTCCTGAACATCGGGGGAAGCGCATGGTTCCTCGACTGCGGCAGGGACGGGAAGTTCGCGGAAAAGTTCCAGATATGCCCGTGGCAACTCGAATTAAACGCGGAGCCGCTGACAGTCGGAGATAGAATACTGATGCCGGTCACCCTCAGGACTTCGAGATCCCAGAATCTGGATTTCGTATTCGGCGCGGTATTCCTCATAACCGACGACTTCGGGAGGACGTGGAGAGTGTCGAACCGTCTGAACGTCCCGCACCACAAGGCGGGCGGGGTTCACAAGGGGACCCGCTGGAACCACGACGCGATGGAGCCTACCGCAGTGCGGCTCAACGACGGCAGGATCTGGGCGATCCTGCGCACGTCGCTCGACAACCTGTGGCAGTCGCATTCGGGCGACGGCGGGCTCACATGGAGCAAGCCCGTCCCGACCTCCTTTTACGGCACGTGCGTCATGCCGAAAATCAAAAGGCTTTCCGACGGCCGCCTGCTGCTTATGTGGTCCAACTGTACGCCGCTGCCGGAGAAGGAGGGCGCGGACGGCGTATGGGAGGACGTATTCACAAACAGAAGCGCGATACACGCGGCGATTTCAGACGACGACGGGAAGACGTGGAGGGGATTCCGGGAAGTCCTGCTCGACCCGCGGCGCGACGCCGGAGACTTTGCGGACGCCCCCGGCGGCGACAAAAGCGTCCACCAGTCGCAATTTTTGGAAACCGCCCCGGGCAGGATTCTCGCCTCGATAGGGCAGAACAGGCTCAGCAGAAGGCTTGTGGCGTTCGACGTGAAATGGCTGCTGGAAAACTCCAGGCAGTGCGACTTCTCGAACGGGCTGGACGGCTGGAGCGTATTCAACTACAAAAAGGGCGTGCGCGGCCACTGCGGATACAACCGCATACCGGGCTGCGCGCTCGTCGACAACCCCGACTCCCCCGGCAAGAAGTGCATGCTCGTAAAATATGAGGCCGACGAATCACTCGTCAGCGACATACGCGGGGCCGTCTGGAATTTCCCGATGGCGCGCAGGGGGGAAATTGTATTGAAGGCGAAATTCAACAAAGGGTTCAAGGGCGCAAAAATAATGCTCCACGACCGGTGGATAAACCCTTCGGACGAGCTCGCCGAGACGCTTGCGCTCGCGTCCGTCAGGCTTCCCGAGAGCCTCGGCGACGGCTCCACCCGCACGCTCCGCCTGGAATTCGACGCCGGCGAAAAATCCGCAAGGCTGTTCGACGGCGGCAGGAAAATCGCCGAGACGCCCATCGGCCGCAGCGCGCCCATCGGAATCTCGTACCTCCACATACAGAGCGGAAAATCTCCGTCAGACGCCGGAATGCTGCTGCTGTCGGTGTCCGAAAGCGGGAGGCCCTGAGGGCCGGCACCGCCGCCCCCTCCGGACACCCCGCGGCGCATGAGCGCGCGCCGCGGGAACGGGTGTCAGCCGCCCAGCGCGGCCTCTATGCCGCGGATTTCGGCGAGCCCCTTCATGCGGCCGATGTAGGAGTAGCCCGGGTTCGCCGTCGGGGGCTTCAAGAGGTCGTCGGCCATGTCGCGGCCGTGGTCGGGGCGGAAGACGATTCTTTCGCCGCCGCGCGCCAGCCGCTCGTCCTGGATCTCCATGAGCCTGCGCACGACCTCCACCATCGGAACCCTGCCCTCCAAGTGGCCGGCCTCGTAAAAGCTCCCGTCGGGATCCACCTGCGTGCTGCGCAAATGCGCTATGTGCACGCGCCCGCGCAGGGCCTCGAGCATCGCGGGAATGTCGTTGTGGACTCCCGCGCTGAGAGAACCCGTACAGAAGCACACGGTGTTCGCGGGGCTCGGATTCGCCGCGAAAATCTCCTCAAAATCCGAGAGGCGCGAGGCTATGCGGGGCAGCCCGAGCACGTCGAACGGCGGGTCGTCGGGGTGGATTGCGAGAATGCTTCCGCACTCCTCCGCCACCGGCAGGACTTCGTCCAAAAACATTTTGAGATGCGACTTCAATTCGGCGGCGCCGATTCCGTCGTACCGCGCGAGCATTTTGCGGACGTCTCCGATTTCAAGCCCCATCTTGCACCCCGGGAACACGTCGATTATCGACCTCTCGAAAGCCCTGCGGGCGTCTTCGCCGAGCGAGCTGAAAAACCTTTCCGCGGACCCGAGCTGCGCCTGCGAATAGTTTTTCTCCGCGCCTTCGCGCTTCAAAAGGAATATTTCAAACGCCGCGAACTGGACGGGGTCGAAGCGCAGGCACCGGGAGCCGTCGGGCAGGCGGTAATGGAGATCCGTGCGTATCCAGTCGAGCACGGGCATAAAGTTGTATATGATTTTCCTTATGCCGCATTCGGCGAGGTTGCGGACGGTCTCCTTATAGTTCTCAATGTGCCTCTCGAAGTCGCCCGAGCGCAGTTTTACGTCTTCCGACACGGGCACGGACTCCACCGCGTCCCACTCCAGGCCGTATTCGGCGACTTTGTCGCGCCGCGCGCGGATTTCCCCGGCGCTCCACACCTCGCCGTAGGGAATGTGGTGGAGGGAGGTGAAGACGCCCTCCGCGCCGCTCTGGGCGATAAACTCGAGCGGAACCTCGTCGCCGTCGCCGTACCATCTGAATCCGGGTTTTAAAGCCTGCATTTCGCCCTCCGCGTCAAACTCCCGAGAAACACGAGAACCCGCCATCTATGGGCAGCACCGTCCCCGTTATAAATTTGGCGGCCCCGGAGCATAGGAAGCGCACCGCCCCGAACACCTCTTCGGGCTCGCCGAACCTGCCGAACGGCGTCTTGCGCACGATGTCCTCCCCGCGGGAGGTCAGCGAGCCGTCCGGGTTCGTCAGCAGCGACCTGTTCTGGGAGCTTATGAAAAACCCGGGGGCGACGGCGTTGACGCGCACGCCCTCGCCGATCTTTTTTGCGAACTCGACCGCGAGCCACCTGGTGAGGTTGTCCACGCCGGCCTTGGCGTTGGAGTACCCGAGCACGCGGGTGACCGCCGACTGCGCCGTCATGGAGGAAAAGTTTACGACCGCCCCAGCCTTGGTCTTCTCGAAATGCCGGCAGAAAGAGAGCGTCGGGATCAGGGTGCCCCCGAGGTTGAGGCTGAGGACTTCCGCCCACTGCGCGGGGTCGATGTCGAAAACCGTCTTGTCCGGCGGGACGACCGCCCCGGGCAGGTTGCCGCCCGCGCCGTTCACGAGGGCGTCCACGGTTCCCCACCTTTCGAGGATTTCGTCGCGGGCGCGGTCGCATGAACCCATGTCGAGGACGTCGCACTTTATGGCGGCGCCCTCAAAGCCGTTCTTCCGGCAGTACTCGCGGGCGTCGGCGAGCCTCTCCTCGCTGCGCCCCAAAAACGCCACGCGCGCCCCGCACGAGGCCAGATACCGCGCGGTCCCGCCGGCGAGCACGCCCGTGGCGCCCGTTACGGCGATCACCTTTTTCTCGATGTCAAACAAGTCTTCCATAAAAACCTTAAAAATATTTTCCTTCCGCGCCGCGCGGGCGCGCGCCGGCCCTGTTCGGTCTACGCGCCCTTTCCCCTGCGGCTGTGCAAAACGCAGGAGGCCGCCACCGCGAGCGCGAACGCCGCGAGAACCGCCGGCCCCCATGCCCCGAGCTTGTTCCAGAGCACCCAGAGGCTCGCGGTAAGGCTGGCCGCCACGGAGCACACCATTAGGGAGTTCCACAGAACGCGCCTTCCGCCCTTCGGGACTTCCGGGCCGAGAATCCTGCGGCTGTTCATAATCAGCATGAACGCGCAGTACGCCACGGGCAGGAATACCATTGCAATGACGCCGGCGTGGATAACCAGCCACATTTTCGCGCCCTTGAAAAACACCGAGGCTATCGCGCTTGCGGCGATCAGCGCGGAGCCCGCCACCTGCCACTTCGGCGCGCCGCGCTTGCCGAGAATTTCCGAGAAGCAAAGCCCGCAGATTAGCATGTTCATGAGCACCGCGTTTATGGCCATGCCTATGACGCCGAATCCGAACACGTATCTGGCAACGTCGTCGCCGACGAGGGGCGCGAGGGTCTCGGACAGATTGGAGGCGTCGCGCTTCACGAGCATGGCGGCCATGTCGCGCTCGGCGCGCGGGAGAGCGTTGCGGGCGGCGTCCTTCTGGGCGGCGCCGAGGGCGGCGAACTTTTGCGCGCCCATATCGAAGGATATGCGCCTGTCGAGCAGCGCGATGTATTCGGGAACCAGGTTTACGGCGGGCTTTTCGCCCTTGGAGACGAGCGCCCCGCCTTCGACCGTCGAGTCCGCCAGGCCCTGCGCGGGAACCGCGTGGAACTGCGACGCCGAGGCTATGACTATGCAGGACGTCGCAAGCAGGAAGGGTATGAAAAGGCCGGTCGCCAAATCGAAGATGGCCAGCCCCCTGAAATCCCTGTTCCACCCCTTTTTGAGCATGGAGTACGGGAAGAGGAATGTCATGTTTATGCCCACCGCCATCGCCGCCGCGGAAATCACGACGTCGCGCTGCTGCGAGACTATCATCTCCGACCAGAATTTCGCGCCTTCGGGCCCGAGCTTTTTTATGTACTCCATGAAGTCCGCCGACGGCTCCGAGAGCACGGAGAAGTTCGGGGCGAACCCCGCCATGACCGCCGCCCAGTCGATTTTCCCCGAAACCGAAAGGCTCGCCACAACCCCGAAGAAGCATACAACTATCGCCGCCACGGAAAGCTTTATTATGCGCTCGAAGAATTTGAGCCCGCCGCCGCCCTGCGCGTACATGCATACCATGAAGATCGCCAGCAGGTAAAAGCCCGCGGTTATCGCAACCTCCATGCCCGTCCCGACATCCGAAGGCTTCATCTGCGCGAGGTTCTGCGTTATGCCCGCAACCCCGAGGGCGAACTGCGGCATCGCAAACACAAAGCACGCTATCATCGAGCACAGCGCCCACCCGTAGCCGAGTATGGGCGATATGCGCGCGTTGATCTCGTCCATCGGGCGGCTGCTTACGGAGAGTGTCACGTACGAAATCGCGGCCAGCATCACTATGCCGAGAATCATCGCCAGCGGCTGCAGCCACATGAAGCCCACGCCGCCGAGCACGCCGAGGTACAGCGCCGACGCGAGCGAGCCCCCCCCCAGCGTCGTCGCGCTCTGGAGCCACCCGGGCCCCGAGAATTTAGCGAAAGTTTTGAGGGTCGCCCAGCCTCCCTTTTGGCGGGCCTCCACCAGCTGCCTGCGCTGGGCCTCGAGTTTTGGATTGCCGATTATTTCTCCCATTTTGCGTCCGAGTTAAGTTCCGCGCACCGCTGCGCATTCAGTGAAAGCTCCGCCGCGGCGAACGCGTGGGACTGGGTCATTGCGTTCTCCGTGCCGTTTAAAATGTCGAGCGCGAACCTGCCGAAGAACGGGAAGCCCATGCCGAGGCACTTGATCTGCTCCACGCCGCCGCCGTCCGCCACGTACAGAACCTGCGGAGGATTCCCCTCCTGCGAAAAGTCTATGTACTTGCGGATTTCGATGTAGCCGCCGGTTCCGAGTATGAGGGTGCGGCCGTCGCCCCACACGGGGAGGCCGTCGGGCGTGAACCAGTCCACGCGGCAGTATCCGGAAACTCCGTTGGACATCTCCACGCACGCCTCGCCGAAGTCCTGGAGCTGCGGGGTGCCGGGGTTGTTCATATTGGCCACGCGCGCGTATTTTACCTCGGCTTCGTCGCAGCCCGAAAAATGCAGGAACTGCTCAAACTGGTGCGAGCCTATGTCGCACAGAATCCCGCCGTATTCCGCGCGCTCGAAAAACCACGCCGGGCGCGCGGGCTTGGAGAGCCTGTGGGGGGCGGTTATCAGAACCTGCAAAACCCTGCCGATGCGCCCGGCCCTCACGAGCTCTCCCGCCTTTTCGGCGGCCTCGTTGTGGATCCTCTCGGCGTAATACGGCATGTATTTGAGCCCCGTCCTCCGGACGAGCCCGCGCGCGGACTCGAGCTGTTCGAGCGTCGTGAACGGCGGCTTGTCCACAAAGAAGTGCTTGCCGGCCTCCAGCGCGGCCTCGCCGACGCCGAACCTGCGCGCCGGGATTCCGGCGTTGGCAACGAGCCTTATCGACGGGTCGGAGAGTATCTCGCCAAGCGAGCCGGCGGGCCTCGCATTCGGAAACTTTGCGATAAACGCCGAAACTTTTGCGGGGTCGGGATCCCACACGAGCGCGCACTCCGCGCCCGCGTTTTCGAGGCCGGCTGCCATCGCGTAGATGTGGCCGTGGTCGAGGCCGGCGGCGGCGAACTTCAGTTCGCCCTCCCCGATCACGGCGTTTCTGCCGCCGTCGGGCACGTAGTCGTATCCTGTCGAGTGGCGCGCCATCACCTGAAAGACTTTTGAAATTCGACGATGAAGTCCGTCTTGGGGTTTTCGCGCAGCTTGGAGTCCGCCGACTTCTTGTCGAGCATCTTCTTGTACTTCGCGCCGTCTATGGGGGAGTCCGCCTGCGAGTCCGTCCACGCCGAAAGCAGCATGAGGTTCGCTATTTCAAGCGACTTTGCGCCCTCCTCCGCGGAGTAGCGGAGCTCCTCCCCGCCCTCTATCGCGCCGACGAAATTTTTGAGCACCCCGACATGCTGCTCGCCCTTGCCCTCGAAAGTCTCGACGATTTCCTCCGACTCCGGCACGCCGAACATGTGCTTGGTCTCCCCGGTGTATTTTTTGAGGGAGCCGCACTTGTAGCGGGTAATTTTGAGCGAGTCGTTTTCCGCGACGAGAAAGCCCTTGTCGGCGGCAATCGTCAGGCGGTTGAAGCCGGGGTATTCGCCGGTGGAGGTGGCGAAGGTGGCGTTGGCGCCGTTGGAGAGCTCCATGCGGCAGCACACTTCGTCTTCGACCTCTATGCTGTGGTACTTGCCGAACTTGCACCAGGCGCGGACGCTCCTGGGCATTCCGAACACCCACGCGAATATGTCGATGTTGTGTATGGACTGGTTGAGGAGCGCCCCTCCGGCCTCGCCCTTCCAGGTTCCCCGCCACGGGCTGGACGTGAAGTAGATGTCGGGGCGGTACCAGTTTGTCATCGTCCAGTCAACGCGGTTTATTTCGCCGAGGCTGCCGCTTTCGACGAGCTCCTTTACGCGGGCGTAGACGGGGGTGGTGCGCTGGTTGAGCATAACCGCGCAGAGCTTTCCCGCCTCTCCGGCAGTTTTTACGAGCTCGGCGGCGTCCTCGGTGCAGAGGGCGACGGGCTTTTCCACGAGCGTGTGGCACCCCGCCCTGAGCGACTTCGCTCCGAGCGGGAAGTGGGTAAAGGAAGGCGTGGAAATTATCACCGCGTCCATGCCGCCGTCTGCGAGCATTTCGTCGAAATCCTTGAAAATTTTTACGCCCGGATACTTCGACCCGTCCACGGGCTTCTGCTCGCAAGCGCACACGAATTGCGCGCCGGGGACTTTGCCCGCCGCCAGATTGTCCGCATGCATCGAGCCTATCGGCCCGAGCCCCACTATGCCTATTTTCACCATTTCCTTGCCTTTGCTTTTTGAGTCAAACGTTTGAAGTGATTTCCGCGCCCCGCGCGGGGGTATCCCGGAGGGGGCGCGCGCCGGTCAGAATGCGAAATACTCCTTCGCGTTCCGGTACGACACCGCCTCGACCACGCCCCCGACGAGCCCGAAGTCGCGCGGCAGAACCCCGCGCCGCATCTGGTCTCCGAGCAGCCGGCAGAGTATGCGCCTGAAATATTCGTGGCGCGGGTAAGACATGAAGGAGCGCGAATCCGTCAGCATTCCGACGAACCTCCCCAGAAGCGACATCGACGACACCGCCTCGAGCTGCCTCTTCATGCCTTCCAGCGAATCCATGAACCACCACGCGCTGCCGAGCTGCAGCTTGCCCGCCGCCTTCGAGTCCTGGAAATTGCCGAGCATCGACGCGAGCATTTCGTTGTCCTTGGGGTTGATGTTGTACAGAATGGTCTTGCCAAGCTTCTCCTGGCTGTTGAGCTTGTCGAGATGGCGCGAGAGCGAGCGGGCGTAGTTGGACTCTCCCATGGAGTCGAACCCGGCGTCCGGGCCGAGCTTTTTGAACATCGCGGTGTTGTTGTTGCGCATGGGGCCGATGTGCAGCTGGCGCACCCACCCCTTGTCGTAGTCCATCGCGGCGCATTCGAGGAGCATGGCCGACTTGAACGCCAGAATTTCGTCGGGCGCGATTTCCTCGGAGCTCGATATGGCCTTTTTGAAGGTGTCCTCGACCTCGTAGTAGAACGCGCCCTTGTACCACACGGTGTCAACGCCGTAGTCGGATACGCGGCAGCCGAGGCTGTGGAAGTAGTCGTGGCGGCGTTTGAGCGCGTTGAGCAAATCCTCGTAGGAGCGTATCTCCATGCCCGAGGCCTCTTCGAGCCTTGTGAGATACTCTATGTAATTTTCGTGGCCGTCTATGGCGAAGGCCTTGTCGGGGCGGAACGTGGGCAGAACCTTGATTCCAAAGCCGCTCTCGGCGATTTTCCTGTGGTATTCGAGGTCGCTCGTCGGGTCGTCCGTAGTGCAGACAACCTCCACGCGGCTGCCGGACATGCATTTCCTCGCGGTCAGCCCCCCGGCGAGGACGGCGTTGGCCCTGTCCCAGACCTCGTCGGCGGTGTCGCCGGAGAGCAGCAGGTCGTCTATTCCGAAAAACCGCGCCAGCTCCAGGTGGCACCAGTGGTACATGGGGTTGCCGAGCATCCGCGGCATGGCCTCCGCGAACTTCCGGAATTTCTCGCGGTCGGGGGCGTCGCCCGTGCAGAAGCGCTCTTCTACGCCGTCCGAGCGCATGGCGCGCCATTTGTAGTGGTCGCCCCCGAGCCACGCCTGGGCGATGTTGTCCCACTTTCTGTCCTCCCAGATTTCTTTGGGGTCGAGGTGGCAGTGAAAGTCTATCAGCGGAAGCTTCTCCGCATACCCGTGGTAGAGCTCCCGGGAGAAGTCGTTTTCGAGGAGAAAATCTTCGTTTATAAATTTTTCCATTGACGGAAACATGCTCAAACGTTTGAGTGTGGTCAAGCATTTTTATCATGAAAGTCACGCAAAAAGACATTGCCAAAAGGGTGGGCTCGTCCACGTCTCTCGTGTCGCGGGTGCTCTCGGGACAGGCGCACAAAATAGGGGTGAACCCGAAAAAAGTTGAGGAAATTTTCAGAATCGCCAAGGAGATGAACTACGTCCCGAGCCCCGCGGCCCTCATGCTCAAAGGCAAAAAGACGCGCACGATAGGGCTCGTGGTGTGCGACTTTTACGACCCCTACTTTGCGATGCTCATCGGCGACCTCCAGGAGCTCGCGCACATTCACAACTATTCAACGCTGCTGGTGGGCTTCCTCAACCGCAAGCCCAAGGATTCCGACCTGATGCCGCTCTACAAGCACTCCGTGGACGGCATAATAATACTCGGCACCGGCGGCGACCTCTCATGGACGGACTCGTTCAGCGACATACCGATAGCCCGCATCGGCCATGGAGAACACCCGAACCTCGCCCTCTCCGCAGGCGTCGACGAAACCGACGCCATGCGCAAAATATTCTCGCACCTCAAATGTGACTTAAATTTGAGCAATGCCGCCTACGCGTCGCGCTCCATGGACGCCCACGAAATGCGCAGAAAGGCGGTTGTGGAATCGTCCCGCTCCTGCGGAATATCCGTGGAGCTCCTCACGCCGTCCGAAAAGGATTCCGACTTCAACGCGGGAATAGAAATCGCGGGCTCCATGCTCGCGCGCGGAACCGACAGCCTCCCGCAGGCCGTCGTCTGCGCGACCGACACCATCGCCATGGGAATCATAAAGCGCCTCCACGAAGCCGGCGTGCGCGTGCCCGAAAACGTGGCGGTGGTCGGGTTCGACGACATTCCGGCCGCCGCAAACTACATTCCCGCCATCACCTCTTTCAGGCAGCCCACGAAGCGCTTCGCCCACGAGTGCTTCAACGCAATAATCGAAAAATCCGACCGCCGCTCGGCGTCCATAGAGGGGGAGCTCATCGTCCGCAAGAGCTCCATGCGCTGACGCCCGGCGCGGCCGAAAAGCTTCAACCTTTGAAAAAAATATGGAAAATCTGACAAAAGACAAATCCGCCGCCCAATTCGACATCGTGTCGCTCGGGGAGGTCATGCTGCGCCTCGACCCCGGAGAAGACCGCATACGCACCGCCCGCAGCTTCCGCGCGTGGGAGGGCGGCGGGGAATACAACGTCGCCCGCGGCCTGAAAAAATGCTTCGGCCTGCGCGCCGCCCTCGCAAGCTCCCTCGCAAAAAACGAGGTCGGATACCTGATCGAGGACTTCATAATGCAGGGCGGAGTAAACGCCGATTTCGTCAAGTGGGTCAAGGCCGACGGCGCGGGAAGAAACGTCCGCAACGGACTGAACTTCACCGAGCGCGGATTCGGCCTGCGCGGCGCGCTCGGCTGCTCCGACAGGGGGCATTCCGCGGCCTCCCAGCTCAGGCCGGGCGACATCGACTGGGAGGAGCTCTTCGGGCGGCGCGGGGCGCGCTGGTTCCACACGGGCGGCATATTCGCGGCCCTCTCCGAAACGACCGGCGAAGTCGTCCTCGAAGCCGCAAAGGCCGCAAAGAAACACGGCACTGTCGTATCCTACGACCTCAACTACCGCCCGTCCCTCTGGGCGGACATCGGGGGCCGCGCGCGCGCCGTGGAAATCAATTCCGAAATCGCAAAATACGTTGACGTGATGATAGGCAACGAGGAGGACTTCACCGCGTGCCTTGGGCTCGAAGTCGAGGGGCTCGACGAAAACATATCGAATATCGACGTCGAGGCGTTCGAGAAGATGATCGCAAACGCCGTGAAAAAATTCCCCAATTTCAAGGCCACAGCCACCACCCTGCGCAAGGTAAAAAGCGCGTCGGTAAACGACTGGAGCGCGATATGCTGGTGCGGCGGAAAATTCTACGAGTCCAAAAAGCGCGAGAACCTTGAAATCCTCGACAGGGTCGGGGGCGGGGACAGCTTCGCGTCGGGCTTCATCTACGGAATGATGGAGCTGGGAGACCCGCAGCTTGCGGTCGAATACGGGGCCGCGCACGGGGCGCTGGCGATGACGACGCCCGGAGACACGTCTACTGCGAGGTTGGAAGAGGTAAAAAGGCTCGCGGAGACATCTGCCGGCGCGCGCGTCATACGCTGATTTGGCAAAATTTTCTTGACGGATTTTTGCGAATTTCCAAAATCCAAAAATTTATTCCCCTTAAAAAGGGGAGAAGAATGAAGGAGGTGAATTAAAGATGCCCGTTGAAGTCAAACTCCGCAAGGGGGAAGCGATGGAAAAGGCCCTGCGCAGGCTCAAGAAAAAGCTCGACAGGGAAGGCGTAATCCGCGACGTCCGCCAGAAGAGATATTTTGAAAAGCCCAGCGAGATCAAGCGCCGCAAGAACAAGGTGGCGGCGTTCAACAACATGCTCCGCCAGCGCTACGAAAACCGCTAAGCGCTCTTTTGTTTTCCAGCCTCCGGACTCCGCGTCCGGAGGTTTTTTTGCGCCCGCAAACCCTCCCTATCCCCGGGCGTTTCCGGCATTCGGCGGTCTCTGTTTTCCTTTT
Organism: Candidatus Merdousia sp.; assembly: GCA_048390825.1. GTDB lineage: Bacteria > Verrucomicrobiota > Verrucomicrobiia > Opitutales > Intestinicryptomonadaceae > Merdousia. Next base: position 15,833 of record DBGCYC010000012.1, on the reverse strand, counting down.
CGGAAGCGCGGCCGCGCGCGCCGCATAAAAAATGTTTCCTTGATTAGTCGGCGGAATTTCGTTTCATCGACGGGAAAGACGCAAACACCATGAAAAGAGCATACGGAAAAATCCTCCTCGCCGCCGCAGCGGCCGCCGCTTTCGCGTGCGCTCGCGCGGACGGCTTCAAAATCGAAAAGGCCGACATGCCGGTATGGCCGGCGGGCGAGATGCCCGGGGCCGCCGCCGACAAGATAGCCGACAAAGACGGCAAGATTCCCGCGGTAAAGGAGGCTCCGCGCCTCTCGGTTTACCTCCCGCAGACCGGCAAAACGACGGGATTTATGATAATCTGCCCGGGCGGGGGCTACAAGGGGCTGGCGAGCGGCCACGAGGGGACGCAGATAGCGGAGTGGCTGGCCGGCGAGGGAATCCCGTGCGCAATACTTTTCTACCGAGTGCCCGACAAGCCGCAGGCCGCGCTCATGGACATTCAGCGCGCCATTCGCCTCGTGCGCGCGAACGCGCGGAAGTGGGGCGTGGATCCCGCCCGCATAGGGATAATGGGCTTTTCCGCCGGCGCCAACCTGTGCGCGAGGGCGTCCACGCAGTTCGGCAAGAGCTCCTACGGGCCGGTCGACGCCGCGGATTCGCTGTCCGCGCGCCCGGATTTCGCCGGGCTGATATACCCCGCCTACTGCGACAAGCCGGGCAACGACCACCGCTGGTCGGGCTCCCCGCTCGGAGGGGACGGCTACGACAGGCTCTACGCGCTCGCCGAAAACCTCGACGTGTCAAAGGATACTCCCCCTGCTTTCATAGTCCAGACGCAGGACGACTTCTACGCCAACGCCGCGCTCGCCTACTACCTCGCCCTCAAGAATAGCAAGGTGCCCGCAAACCTGCACATGTTCGACAAGGGCGGGCACGGGTACGGGCTCAACAACAAAACCGACCTCGTCTCCGAATGGAAGGATCTCTTTGAAGACTGGCTCAAACACCACAATTTTGACGGGGAAAAGAAATGAGGCTAAGCATAATCGCGGCTGCGGCCGCATTCGCGCTGTCCGCGGCGGCTTCCGAAAAATTCGACCTGTGGCCCGCGGGCAAAATGCCCGGCAGGGCGGCCGAAGGTCCGGAAATCGCCAAAACTGAGGATACCTGGATAGGCAAGAAGGACAGGGTTCTGATAATAAGAAACGTCTCAAAGCCTGCGATAGAGCTTTTCAAAGCCGAATCGGACAGGCCGACGGGGCTTGTCGTGGTCTGCCCGGGCGGGGGGTACGGCGTGCTCGCCTACGGGCACGAGGGCACGGAGATAGCGGAGTGGCTGAACTCCAAAGGGGTTTCGGCGCTCGTTTTAAAATACCGCGTGCCGGACAATCCCAACGGGGCTCTCATGGACGCCCAGCGCGCGATAAGAACCGCCCGCGCCAACGCGAAGGAATGGAATATCGACCCCGAAAAAATCGCCGTAATGGGATTCTCCGCGGGGGCGAGCCTGGCGGCGCGCGCCTCAACGCGCTACGGCGAAAAGCTATACGAGCCTGTGGACCGGACGGACGCGCTGTCCGCCCGCCCCGACGGGACCATACTCATATACCCCGCCTATTGCGACGAGGCCGGAAACGAAAAGCGGTGGAGGAAACTGTCCGCCAGGCGGCACGACTACAACGGCATGTACAAGCTCGCGCCGGAGCTGCCCGTGACGAAGGACACCCCTCCCGCGTTCATAGTCCAGACGCTCGACGACGGGCTCGTCAATTCGGCGATATCCTACTTCCTGGCGCTGAAAGAACTAAAAGTGCCAGCGAGTGTCCATATATTCCAGAGCGGCGGGCACGGATACGCCCTGCGCAAGCTCGACAAGCCCGTGGACGAGTGGAAAAGCCTGCTCGGGGCGTGGCTTGAAGACAACAACTATTCAAATCAGACGGCGAAATGAAAATCGAAATATTTCCGTCGGGGCCGCTCGACACAAACGCGTACCTTGTTTCCGACGAAAATCTGCGCGAAGCGGTGCTCATAGACGCGCCGTCCGGGGTTTTCGGCGAAATTTCCGGGCGCCTCGGGGAGGGCGGCCTGCGGCTCGCCGCGGTTCTGCTGACGCACGGGCACTGGGATCACATAGGCGACGCGGGCAGAATCTCGCGCGAGTATAAAGTCCCGATAGTCGCCGGCGCCGACGGCCGGCCCCTGATAGAGGATCCGGATTTCCAGCAGAGCCGCCTGTTCGCGGGCGCGCCGCTCGACGAAATGTCGATAGGAGTCGAGGCCAAGGACGGAGACGTCCTCGAATACGCGGGCTTCAAAATAAAGTGCCTGGAAGTCCCGGGCCACTGCCCGGGCAGCCTCGCGTTCGTGTTCGGGGACGGGGAGAAAGTGTGCGCCTTTGTGGGGGATTTGATTTTTGAAGGGAGCGTCGGCAGGACAGACCTGTGGGGCGGGGATTTCGCCGCGCTCGAGAAGTCCGTCAGAAAGATATACGCCCTGCCCGATTCGGCCGCGATATACCCCGGCCACGGCGCGCCGACTTCCGTCGGCGCGGAAAAGGCTTCAAACCCTTTCGTGAGGGGCTGAGCCGATGCCCGGGCCCGAAACGTTCATGCGCCGCGCGCTCGGGCTCGCCGTGCGCGGATGGGGCTCGACATCGCCCAATCCGATGGTCGGGGCCGTGCTCGTCAAGGGCGGGCGCGTGATAGGCGAGGGCTGGCATGCGAGGGACGGCGGGCCGCACGCGGAAATCGAATGCCTCAAAAGCGCGTCCGAATCCCCTGAAGGGGCTGACTTGTACGTCACGCTCGAACCGTGCAGCACGCGCGGCCGGACGGGGGCGTGCTGCGACGCCATAGCCGCGGCGAAAATCGCGCGCGTTTTCGTCGGGGCCGCCGACCCCAACCCCGCGCACGCGGGGCGCGCCAGGGCGGTTTTGGAGGCCCGCGGGATCGAGTGCCGGTTCGGAATTCTCGAGGGCGAGTGCCGGCGGCTCAACTTCATATTCAACGAGGCGATAGTCACGCGCCGCGCGGTGGTCGCGCTGAAATACGCCCGGTCGGCGGACGGGAAAATCGCCTCAAAGCGCGGGGAGAGAACCCGCATTACGGGCGCGGAGGCCGCCGCGGACGTCATGAAGTGGCGCGCGCTGTTCCAGGCGATAGGCGCGGGGTTCGGCACTCTCGTCTCCGACAACCCGCGCCTATCGTCGCGGATCGCCGGGAAGGCGGAAACCTGCGGCGAGCGCCTTATATTCGACGCGAAGCTGAACCTCGCGCAAATTCCCGACCTCTCGAAATTCGCCGCGTTTTCGGACAAATTCGCGGACCGCACGAGGATCGTCTGCGCGCTCGAATCGGACGCCGAAAGGGAAAGGCTGCTGGCGGCGCGCGGCGCGCGCGTAATGCGCGTTCCCGCCGATTCGCGCTCCCCCGAATTTTGGGATCTCCTGAAAAAGGCGCTTTGGGGGGAGGGGATTTCGTCGCTCTATCTGGAAGGCGGAGCGCTGACCCTGCGCTCGTGCGCGGCGGCGAAGGCCGCCGAATTCGCGTTCGAGTACGAAAATCCGTCGCTGATTCTCGGCGGCTCCGCCCTGCCCGCGTGGGACGGCCCGAGGCCGTTCGGGTTAGAGTCTCCGCAAGTTTTCGAGCTCGGCGCCGATAAGATGGAATTCGGCAGAATAAAATACGAATGAATCCCGAAACCGTCAGAAGCTATTTCGACAACCCGCGCGTCGTCGCCGACTATGCCGCGGCCGCCGAGTCCGTCGGGCTGTGGAACTCCGAAAAGCTGGTATTTGAAGAGTTCGTGCCGCGCAAGGCGAGGATAATAGAGTTCGGCTGCGGGGCGGGCAGGATTTCCCTCGGCCTCTGGGAGCTCGGCTACCGCGACGTCACCGCGACGGATTTCGCGCCAAACATGGCCGAAGCCGCAAAAGAAATCTTCGCCCGCCGCGGCGCAAATATCCCCGCGTTTACGCTCGACGCCTCCGCGCCGGGCCTTCCCGGGGAATCCTTCGACGCGGCGATATTCGGCTTCAACGGGCTGATGCAAATCCCGAAGTCGGAGCGCAGGCGGAGGGCGATCTGCGAAATTTTCAGGATTCTCCGGCCGGGCGGAACCTTCGTGTTCACGACCCACGACCGCGGCGCGGAGCGCAACGCCGGATACTGGCGCTCCGAAAAAAGGCGGTGGGAGACGGGCTCGCAGCAGCCGGTTCTCGACGAGTTCGGGGACATATTTTACGCGGGCGACCACGGCGGCATTTACATACATTCCCCCGAGGCTGGCGAGGTCCGCGGCGCCCTCTCCGGCGCCGGCTTCGAGACGCTCCTGTCCAAGCCGAGGCGCGAGATTTCACCCGAGCCGCCGGCTGTCGAGGAGTTTTCCGACGACTGCATTTTCTGGTGCGCCCGCAAACCCGAATTTACAAAGAAATGAAAAAATTAGGCATATTGATAATGGCACTGGCTTCCGCAAATGTTTTTGGGGCCCCGCGTTTTGCCGCGGACCCCGCCTTAGAGGTAAGAACGCTCCCCAACTCGATGAAGATCGCGGTGATGAAAAATTCCGAGCCTCCGGGCAGGGTCTCGATGAGGCTGCTGATAAGGAGGGGGTCGGCGCACGAGACGGAGTCCGAGAGGGGGCTCGCGCACTTCCTCGAACACATGGCCTTCAACGGGACGAAGAGCTTTCCGTCCGGCGACATGGTGGAATACTTCCAGCGCCTCGGAATGGCGTTCGGCGCGGACACGAACGCGCACACGGGGTTCGCGGAAACCGTCTACAAGCTCGACATGCCGGAGGTGTCCGAAAAGCTGCTGCGCGACGGCATGGCGCTGCTGCGCGACTACTGCGACGGAATGCTGCTCGAACCCGGGGCGATCGACAAAGAGCGCGGGGTGATCATCGCCGAAATGAAATCCCGCGACACCAACGAATACCGCCGGGCGGTAAGGGAAATCCGCCACTACTTCAAGGGAACCGTGTTCGGCGACAGAATGCCCATAGGCTTGGAAGGCGTGGTAAAGAACGCCGGAAAGGCGGACTTCGAGGGCTTTTACAGGGCGGCGTACCGCCCCGAAAACGCCGTCCTCGTCGTGGTTGGCGACGTGGAGCCCTCCGAGATTTTCGGGCTTGCCGAAAAAGCCTTCGCGTCGTTTGAGGGCGACGGGGGCGTCCCCGGCCGCGCGGACAGTTTCGGAGCTCTCGAAATTTCGGAGGCGGCGAGGTCGTTTCTCGACGGGGCGGAGCTCGACGCCGACAGCGTGTACGACCCGATGGAGAACTCCCCCAAGTCGTACGCTTCGGTGTCGGTGTCAAAGCCGCTTTCGGGGCCCGACTCCCTCGAGCGGCGCATGGAGGACGCGCGGCTGCAAACGGCGCTTTACGCCGTCAACGCCCGGTACCTTAGGGTTGCCGACACCCCCGGCTCGGGCGTGACGAACGGCTCGGCCGGCTCGTTCGACTTCTCGCGCTTCTGCCGCACCCTGATATTCAGCGCGGAATCCCCCGTCACCGGGCGCTCGCGGGCGCTCGCGGAAAATTTCAGGCAGCTGCTCGGGATTCCGAATATTTCCGACGCGGAGCTCGAGGCCGCCAAGAAAAAGCTCTTCCGCCAGCTCGAGAGCGCGGTAAGCTCCAAATCCACGCGCAACAACCGCGACCTTGCCAACGAAATCGTCTCGGCGTTTTCGGACGGCGCGACCTTCACGTCGCCGGAAGACGACCTCGAAATCGCCAGGGCCGCCATCGAAGGATTCTCGGCCGCGGACGCGGTGAGCCTGCTGAAGCGCGAGTTCTCCGGCGCAAAAATAAAAGTGTTCCTGTCCGACTCCGCGCGCGAAATCCCGCAGGCCGAGCTCGAGAGGGAAGTCGCCGCGGCGTTCGCGGAAGCCAGGGCCTCCGCGCACGACCCGGCGAAGTTCGCGCCCTCAAAGCTCGAATTTTCGGAGTTCGGCGAGCCCGGCAAAGTGGCGGAATCTTCGGAAGACGCGGAGCTTGGGGTGAAAATGTTCGGGTTTGAAAACGGCGTGCGGCTCAACGTGAAGCGCACCGACTTCCGCAGAGACGAAATCCGCATGAAAATCTCCTTCGGGAACGGGCTGCTCGACATTCCCGAGGGCAGGCCGGAGTACTTCGCGGCCCTCTACGCGCTCATCGCCGGCGGCACGAGGTTCCAGAGCGCGGCGGAAATCGCGGCCGCCCAGTACGCGATGAAAATGTCCGTGGCCGCAGCCATTCAGGGCAACAGCTTCGAGATCTCCGCCGCGAGCGACCGGAAGAGCTTCGCCGACGCGGTGTCGCTGGCGGCGACAATGGTCTCCGACCCCGGGTTCAGGGCCGACGGCGAGGACTCGCTCCGGAAGTTCGGAGAGGCCTTCTACCGCGACTACGCTTCAAACCCCTCCGCCAAGATGACGTTCGGGGCGCTGCGCTTCTTGAAGTCGCCGGTGTCGGAAATCCCGGGCTCCCTTGAGAACTTCAAAAAGATAGGAATGCCGGAAATCGCCGCGTGGCTGGCGCCTATCCTCCGGGGCTCCTACATGGAAATCTCCGTCGTGGGCGACATTTCGGAGGAGGACGCGCTCGCGCTGGTCGCAAAGACCTTCGGCGCGCTCCCGCCGCGCGAGCGCGAGAAGAAGCGCCCGTTCGCAGAAATCGCCCGCGTTCCGGAGGGCGAGAGCGCATCTCTCGAATACCTCACAAAGGACGAGCCGCGCTCCGTGGCGGCGAAGCTCTGGATTTCCGGCGGAAGGCAGGACGTGCGCAAAATGCGCGCGGCAAACATGCTCTCGAGCGTGTTCGACGACATTCTGCGCAAGGACGTGCGCGAGGCCGAGGGCAAGGTTTACAGCCCGTTCGCCTATAACAATCCGAGCACGTGGATAAAGGGGTACGGGCTGCTCGTGGGCGCAACGTTCGTCGCGCCCGAGTACAATGCGGAAATTCTCGGGCTCATCGAAAAGTGCGCGCAAAAGACCGCAAAGTCCATAACCGCCGACGAATTCGAGCGCGCGAAAATCCCGCTTCTGAAAGAGGTTGAGGCCAACATGCGCAAGAACGCCTACTGGCTCGACGCGGTGCTCAACCTATGCCAGGCCAAGCCGGTCAATCTCGAAATGGCCAGGACCGTCAAAAGCGGCTATGCCGAAGTGTCGCTCGAGGACGTGCGCGAGGCCGCGCGCGAAATTTTCGGAAGAAAGCCCTACGGCATATCCATAATGCCGTCCGACCGGGCCGAATAGCGCGCCGGATTTCGGAGGGGGAGCCCGGAGCGCCCCCCCCCCTCCCGCCGGCGCCGCCCCTGCCGCGCGCAAATAAATAGTGTTGAAAAAGCCGCGCGAATTTGGGAGCCTGTCCCCAACTGCAATGAACCCGAAATACAAACGCATCGTATTAAAGCTCAGCGGCGAGGCCCTCAAAAACGCCGCCACCGGCGAGCCCCTCGACCCGGCGATCCTCAAAAACCTCGCCCTGTCCATAAAGGAAATTCACTCGCTCGGCGTGCAGATATGCCTCGTCGTGGGCGGGGGCAACATTTTCCGCGGATTGAGCGGCTCGCAAGGCGGGGTCGACAGGACGACCGGCGACTACATGGGAATGCTCGCAACCGTCATCAACGGGCTCGCCCTGATGAACGCCCTCGAAAAGGAGGGGGTCGCCGTCCGGGTTCAGACGGCCATTCCGATGGAGAAGGTCGCGGAGCCTTTCATACTGCGCCGCGCCGTGCGGCATCTCGAGAGGGGGAGGGTTGTGATCCTCGTGGCGGGCACGGGCAACCCCTATTTTTCAACAGACACCACGGCCGCCCTGCGCGCGAGCGAGCTCGGCGCCGACGCGATTCTGAAAGCCACAAAAGTCGACGGCATCTACGACAGGGATCCCGCAAAATTCCCCGACGCCGTGAAGTTCGACAGGATCTCCTACCTCGACGCGCTCGAAAAGCGGCTGGCGGTTATGGACTCCACCGCGTTCTCGCTGTGCATGGACAACCGCATTCCGATAATTGTGTTCAACATGAACAAGCCCGGCAACATAAGGCTCGTAATCGAGGGGCGGGAGATCGGAACCGTCGTAAAATAGCCAGGATTTTCAAAAAACAACAAAACTCAAAGGAAACAAAATGGACCTCTCACAAGCTTTGAAGGGAACAAAAGACGCGATGGACAAGGCGGTCGCCTACGTATCGCACGAATTTGAAACGGTGCACACGGGCAAGGCCTCGCCCTCCATGGTCGAAAACGTCATGGTGGAAGCCTACGGCACGTCGTCGCGCCTCAAGGACATCGCGGCGATAACTACCCCGGACTCCTCGACAATCCGCGTGCAGCCGTGGGACAAGAACATTCTCAAAGACGTCGAAAAGGCGATTCTGGCGGCCAACATAGGCTTTACGCCCGCCGTCATGGGCGACGCCGTCAGATGCCCGATTCCCGCCCTGTCCGGCGAGCGCCGCGCGGAGCTTGCAAAAATATGCCACGAGATGGCCGAGCAGGGCCGCGTGCGCGTGCGCAATGTGCGCAGGGAGGCCATCGACGCCTTCAAGAAGCTCCAAAAATCCGGCGGGGCGACGGAGGACGACGTGAAGAAATTTGAAAAGGAGGTCCAGAACCTGACCAACAAGAGCATTGCGGAAATCAACTCGCAGCTCTCGCGCAAGGAAGAGGATCTCAAGAAAATCTGACGCCGCGCAGGGGGCGCCCTGCGCCCCGCGGAGGGCCGAAATGGCGGGAATTCGCAACAGGAAAATAGTGATAAAGCTCGGCACGGGCGTGCTGACGCGCGGAATCGGGGAGCTCGACACCGCCCGCATGGGCGCCATCTGCGCCCAGGTAGCGGAGGCGCTCAGGGGCGGCTGGAAGCCTATACTCGTGAGTTCCGGGGCCGTAGGGCTCGGCATGGGCAGGCTCGGGCTGAAGTCGCGCCCCAAAAAGACGAGCTGCGTGCAGATGTGCGCGGCGGTCGGCCAGGGCGTTCTCATACAGACCTGGGGGGAGCTCTTCGCGCCCTTCGGGGTGTGCGTGGCGCAGATACTGCTCACGCGCGACGACCTCGACGTGCGCGCGCGCCACAGGGCGATGCGCGACCTGCTCGACGAGCTTCTCGGCGCGGGAATCGTCCCGATAATCAACGAGAACGACTGCATAAGCGCGGTGGAGCTCAACATAAAGTTCGGCGACAACGACGTTTTGAGCTCGCTCGTGGCGGCGCTATCAAAATCCTCTAAGCTGCTGATCCTCTCGACGGCCCCCGGCCTTTTGGACATAGGAGGCACGGGCGAGGTAATCCCGGAAGTCTCCAAAATAGACGCGAACATACGCGCCAAAGCCGGCGGAACTTCGAGCGCCACGGCGGTCGGGGGCATGGCCACCAAGATCAAGGCGGCGGAAATCGCGGCGAGTTCCGGGTGCGAAGTGTACATCGCCGGCGGCGCGCGCGACGGGGTAATAACCGACATACTCGCCGGCAAAAACCCGGGGACGCGGTTTGCGCCGTCCGGTTCGGACGCAAATTCCAAAAAGAGGTGGCTGGCGTACTTCGGGAGGACGATAGGCAAAATCTTCGTGGACGCCGGCGCCGCCGACGCAATCCGCAACAGGGGCAGTTCGCTGCTGCCGGCGGGCGTGCGCGGGGTGTCGGGAAAATTCTCCAGGGGCTCCCTCGTCGAAATCGTCGGCGCCGACAGCGGCGACATAGTCGCCCGCGGGCTCGCCGAGGAAAGCTCCGAGGACGTGAAAAAATCGCTTTCGGCCGGGCGTAAGAAATGCGGCCGCAAGGACGTCGTAGTGCACCGCGACAATCTCGCCGTGGTCTGACGCAGAGCAAAATGCCCGACAGCAGCAAGACAAAGCTTTCGCGCGACTGCCGCGCGATGATGATTCCCTCGGGGCTGGGCGTGATACTTGCGGCCGGCAACGAGGTCGAGATAACCCACAGGCTCGGCGGAAATTTCACCGTGACGGGGCTGTTCGGCATGGCCAGGATCGGCGGGGCGGACGCCGACGCCCTCGGGCTATCCGCCGCCGGCGCATGCGAAACCGCGGCCGCCCTCCCCCAGCCGCCCGCCGCAGGAAAGCCGTCCGGGGAGGTTTCCGAAAAAGATTTGTGGGAGGCCGCCCGCACGGTTTTCGACCCCGAAATACCCGTCAACATAGTGGATTTGGGGCTTGTCTACCGCATGGAGATGTTTGACGCGGCGGGCGGCAAAAAGCGCGTGGAAGCCGACATGACGCTCACCGCGCCGGGGTGCGCGATGGGGCCCGCGATAGCGGACGACCTGCGCATGAGGCTCGAATCGCTCGCAGGCGTGGAGTCCGCGAAGGTCGAGATAGTCTGGGATCCCCCGTGGCACCAGGATATGATGAGCGAAGAGGCCCGCATGATTTTGGGCTTGGCATAGCGCGCCGCGCGCCTACAATCCCCCGAAACAAAACTTTAACACACCGAACCGCCATGAGGAAATTTGCGTCAATCGCCGCCTCCGCCGCGCTGCTCGCCATAGCGGCGCAGGCCGCCGAAACCGTCACGATAGTCGGCTCCGACATATTGGGCGACAAGATAAAGGCCCCGCTCGCCGCGGCGCTCAAAAAGCAGGGCATATCGGCGAACATAGAAATGAAGGGCTCGTTCACGGCGGCGGACGCGCTCAAAAATGCCAAGGCGGACGCGGCCATAATCGCGGTTCCGCGCGGAGAAAAGAAGCCCGAAGGTCTCGTTCTCTTTCCGTTCGCGTACCACATCGCGTCAATAGCCGTCAACGTCGCCAACCCGATAGAGGAGATAAGCACCTCCCAGCTCGCCAAAATCTACTCCAAGTCCGCCTCTCCGCGCGTGGACACCTGGCAGGCCCTCGACGTCGGCAACGCCTCGCTGAAAAACATCATGCCGATCACAACGAGCTTTTCGGACTCGCTGGTCGTCGAGCTCTTCAAATACGGCGCGCTTAAATCCGCGGGCCTCGGGCAGTGGGTGAACGTGGCGAAATCGCCCGCGGAGGCGCTCTCGATGCTGCGCGCCAACAACTCCGCGATAGCGGTTGTCGGCAAGGTCGTGGACACGAGCATGATAAAGATACTCGCCATATCCTCGGACTCCGACGGGGGCGCCAACAGGTACGCTTTCAGGCCGGACCGCGACAACATTTTCAACGGCGACTACCCGCTGAGCCTGACTTTTTACATAGCGGTCGAAAAGGGCGCCGCCGCCAGGCTCAAACCCCTTCTCAAGACTCTTCTAAGCGACGAAATCGCGGCCGTCATAGACGCCGACAATTTCATGAGCGCCCCCAAAAATTCCAGAAAAAAATCCATTTTCGAACTTGACATTCTCAAATGACGCGGCACGATTTATCGCATTAAAAAATTTACGCGGGCTTAGCTCAATTGGCAGAGCGCGACCTTGCCAAGGTCGAGGTTGTGAGTTCGAACCTCATAGCCCGCTCCACTTTAAGGAACCGGCTTTTGAGGCCGGTTTTTTTGTATTTCAGCCAAGGGGACATGAAGCCGGCAGAAAGTTGGCGCGCACGCCTTGAGGGGCGGAACGGGGGAATTTCGCCCCGGCGCAGCGCGGATTGCGCGCGGGCGCACGCCGCGGCCGAAAGAGCCGGCGCGGGGCGAACTTATCCGCCCGCGCGGTGTCAGAATTTGAAGCCATGCATAAAATTATTGCCAGATTGATACCCCAGGAGGGCATTTGGGGGATTGAGAATGATTCCGCGGCCTCGGCGATACTGATATGCGCCGTCGTTGTCGCAACCTACGCCATAACCTACGCCCTGGGAGCGCTCATGCGGCGGTTTTCCGCCAACCTCAAAATCCAGAAATTCGAGCGCGAAGCCCAGATACTTTCCAGGCACAGAATGTTCAAGAAACTCTCCGACCTCATTCCGCCGGTGCTCTTTCTGATTCTGATACCGATGCTCTTCCCGCGCGAAGACATCGGGGACGCGCTGTTCGTGGCCGTCGGGAAAATCCTCTTTCTGTACTTCTACATAGTCCTATGGATATTCCTTGCGGGGGCCGTGGACGTGTTCAACGACCTCGTGTCCGCCAGAAGCCACAAGTACATGCGCGGATTCGTGCAGATGATGAAGCTGATAGTGGCGATTGTCGTGGTGATAATGGCGGTTTCGACGTTCATAGACAAGTCGCCTTTCAGCATACTCGCCGGCCTCGGCGCCTCAGCGGCCATAATGATGCTCGTGTTCAAGGACGCCATACTCGGATTTGTGGCCTCCGTCCAGCTCTCGGCCAACGACATGCTCCAATGCGGCGACTGGATATCCATGCCCAAGTACGGCGCGGACGGCATTGTCATGGAAATCGGGCTGACCGACGTAAAGGTAAAGAACTGGGACAACACCATAGCCAACCTTCCGACCTACGCGCTCGTGAGCGAATCGTACATCAACTGGCGCGAAATGTACGAGAGCGGCGGAAGGCGCGTGATGCGCCACATACTCCTCGACGTCCACAGCATAAGGTTTTGCGGCGCCGAGGATATCGAGAAATTCTCGAAGATTCCCGCGCTCAAAGATTTCATCGGAGAAAGCCTCGCGGGAGGCGGCGAAAGCCCGTATTCAAAGCTGACGAACGCGGGGCTTTTCAGAAAATACCTCGAATGGTACATCGAAAACAACCCGCATACGGTGAAGTCGATGACGCATTTCGTCCGGCAGCTCCAGCCCACCGAAAACGGGCTCCCCCTCCAGCTATACTTCTTCACGACGACCGAGTGGATAGAATACGAAAATGTTCAGTCCGACACGTTCGACTTTGCCATAGCATCCGCCCCGCAATTCGGGCTGAGGATATTCCAGGCCGAAAGCGACATAGACGAATCCCCCTCTCCGAAAAACTGACGCATGCGCGCCGGGTGCGCGGAAATCGCCCGCCGCGGATTCGGGAGGGATATTAACTGTTTAGAAAACCTCGCCGAAATAAGCGTTGCCGCGCGGCGCGCGGCGGGAAATAATGCCCCATATAGAAGGGACATTTATGAAGAACAGACGCGACTTTTTCAAGACGGCGTTTTTGGGGGCGTGCGCCTTTGCCTCGCGCGGGGCCCTCGCCGACGACATCGCCGAATCCGCCCGCAAATCGAAAGACGGAACCGCCAAATTCAGCATGCGCGGCTTTGCGGCGCCGCGAATCGACGACCTGAGAATCGGGGTAATCGGGTGCGGCACGCGGGGGTGGACGGGCATATCGCGCTTCCATCTCTTCGAGGGGGCCAGAACCGCCGCGTACTGCGACACGGTTCCAGAAAAGGTCGGGCGCGTCAAAAAATACCTCGAAGAAAAGGGGCTTGCGGGCGCCGCGGCGTACTGCGGCGGCGACGAGGAATACAAGAGGCTCTGCGACCGCGGCGACATAGACCTGGTGTACATAGCCACCCCGTGGAAGTGGCATGTCCCCATGGCCGAATACGCGATGGCTTCCGGCAAGCACGTGGCGCTCGAAGTCCCCGCCGCGCGCACGCTCGGCGAGGCCTGGCGGCTGGTGGAGGCGAGCGAGCGCTTCCGCAGGCACTGCTTCATGCTCGAAAACTGCGTCTACGACTTTTTTGAGGCCGCGACGGTCAACATGGCGCTCGACGGAGCTCTCGGCGAGATTATCCACGCCGAAGGGGCGTATATACACCGCATCGTGCAGGCCCTCCCCAAAAAGGAGACGTGGAGGTGGGAGGAAAACCGCCGCGACGGCAATCTGTACCCGACCCACGGGCTCGGCCCGGTTGCGCTTGCCATGGGAATAACGCGCGGCGACGCCCTGGAATACATGGCCTCCGTGTCGAGCGCGGACTTCACGTGGCATAAAAACGCCGGGCGCGCCAAGAAGGAGGTTCCCTCCATACCGCTCTTCGACAAATACCGAGGGAACATAAACTCATCTATCATACGCACCAAAAACGGCAAGACCATAGTCCTGCAACACGACGTGTCGAGCCCGCGGCCGTACGACAGAAGGCACATTTTGAGCGGAACGGAGGGGTTCGTCCAAAAATATCCCGACGAAACGGTTTTTCTCGGCGGCAAGAAACTCTCGAAAGGGGAATCGGCAAAGCTGCTGAAAAAGCATACGCCGGAAACTATCGCAAAAATCGGGGAGTTCGCCAGGAAAGTCGGCGGGCACGGAGGAATGGACACTATAATGATTTGCCGCCTCATAAACTGCCTGCGCAACGGGCTTCCGCTCGACATGGACGTGTACGACGCCGCGGCCTGGTCGTCCGTCACCCCGCTGAGCGTGTGGAGCGCGGCAAACCGTTCCGCGCCGGCGGACTTCCCCGACTTCACTGGGGGCGGATGGAAAACCTGCAAGCCGTCGAAACTCTCCTGATTTTTCCCGCCCGCGCCGCAGGAGATCCCGGCGGCCGATACGCAGTCGGGATATCGGCGGTCTGAAAGCGGCGGAAGCGGGGACAGAGAATAGGGACCCAGCCCGCGCGGCGGACGCCGGGAAGCCCGACGACGCCGCGAAAATGCCTGATTCCTTTCGCCGGGCGTTTTTTTATTTTTCCGAAAATCGCAAGCCGGCCCGGGCAAAACCCGCAGTCGTCCGAAACGCGGGAGAACCGGCGGCTTGCGGAGGCAAATATGGAAACCGGCATAGCGGAAAGTTTTGAACGCCCACGGCCCGGCGCGGTGTCGGCGTTTCTCCTCGACTTCGCGGACGCCCTGATGGCCGCGGGCACCCAGACTTCGCGCGTCGTCCGCAACGTCGAGAGGCCCGCGGTAAATTTCGGCTGCCGCGCCGAAATAATAATCCTGCCGAAACATTGTCATGACGCTGTATCGTGAAGTTTGATTTTGGAAAAATGAAGTAGGATTTGGGGAAAAGTTTTGGATATACCTCCGGCAACCGCATTCCAATGAATACCCGCGACCGTTTTCACGCCCGCTTACTCCAACATGCGGGCGTTTTGAGCCCGCAGAGCCCGCGCCAAGCCTCGACGCCATCGCCCGTATCCGGCATTGCCCGCGCTTCGAGGAGTAAACGCAAAAACCAAATGGCTATTGCCGCTTTCGCTACGGCTCATTACAGTCCCAGATAGGCCGCTCAAAATACGGCAATATTGGCTCCATCAGGAAACGCCTCTTATCTATATAGAGAGGATCGCAACCTCGAACACCCCGCGGACATCGCAAACCTCGCCATTATGGAAATTCGATCCTGTCCCGGACTATCCCTTCCGTCCTTCCGATGCACCTCCGCGCAGAAACGATGACGCTGCAATTCCTTTTCAAGCCCCTTGCAAATCCGTTACAGGAACTCTTTATTTTCAATCCGTGCACGGCGGACTGGGCGCCAAAACTCGGAGCAAGGCAAAAAACCTTTCCAAATCTTGCCTTATTTGGGGGCGCCGGCGCAGAGAGTTTTCAAGCTCAAAACTGCGCGTAAAATCCGCTCCCAAGCCTTTAATTTCCTATTATTTTCCGCCATTTCCCGTTTCCAATCTCATCTTTCAAATATCGGAGGCAGTGGGGCGGAAAATTCGCGCGGTATGCGGCGGCTTTCCGCGCTCCAGCGCGCGGTGGATTGCGGAGATGGAATATCGCGCATTTTCTCCCGGATCGTATCCTGCGGCCTCAGAGAGGCGGCCCCCTGCGGAAAATAGCCGCCTACTCTTATTTCTACGCCCGATTCGGAGGGTTTGAGAAACCTTATGGCGCCGATTCTGCACCGATCTCTCCTGTAGCCGCGTCGAGCGGGATTTTGCAGGGGGGAGGGGCGTCTCGCCCGCCGCAAAGCCCGCGCGCGCAAAGGCGGCGCCGGCCGTCCCCTCTCCTAAAAAGGCCGCTGCGAAAAAGCCGGCCCCCGGGCGGAAAGCCCCGGCGCAAAAAATACCCCCAAAAA
>DBGCYC010000011.1:0-31856 GCA_048390825.1 Candidatus Merdousia sp. | reverse complement strand
GGTTACCCCTTCAATGGCTGGCGCGCTTCGCGCCCCCCTGCGGCGATTGGCAAAGCCAATGCGCCTACCCCCTTAAATAGCAGTTGTGTAAGTATTGTTTCTATCTTGGATAAAATGCTGATGCATTTTATCCTTCCCGAAAGCCTTATTTTATAACCTCGCTGCGCTTCGGATAAAATAAGCTTTCGTTTTCATTGCGCCAAATCGGAAAAGCTATGGTTTTCAGAATTAATTCCGCAAGCGTTAGATTTATACGAGGGATAGCCCTATTGCGTAAGCAATGGGCGTAAAGGGGCTTGCTCCCTTCTATGGCACTGCGCCTCGCACCGGCCCGTGCCGCCCGAACTCTGAAACATTAACGAACCTCTCATGGGAGGTTCGTTATTTGTTGGGGTTTACAATGGGGATAGAAGTATTGGCGCAGCCAATCTTCGTAAGGGGCTTGCCCCTTCTATGGAAGCGGCACTGCCGCTGGCCGGCGCACCTTGCGCCCCCCTTCTATGGAAACGGCACTGCCGCCATCTTGCCGTCCGTTGCGCCTTAGGGACGGACTTTTGAGAGGATTTCGTTAAGGCGTTTCGCCATTGCGCGCGGGTTTTCGAGTAGCCCGGCTGCCAGAAGCGCGTTGTCGTAGAGCTGGTCGAGCACGAGTTTTGCCGTTTCGGGGCTCGACTTTCTCAACGAATCAAGGTTCTTTATGACTTCGCTCTTCGGGTTTATCTCGAACTTTATCATGGGCGCGGGCATTTTTGAGTCCGGATTCATCGCTTTGAGCATCATGCGCATCTGCGGCGTGAGGCTGTCGGCGTTGAGGGCGGCGGCGGGGCTGTCCACGAGGCGGCCGGAAGTCAGCACCTCCGAAGCCTTTTCCGACCCGAGGGTTTCCTTTATCCAGTTTTTGAGCTCCTCCGCCTCCTCTTTCGATAGCGATTCGCCGGCGCTTTCCGGCGTTTCAGAAAGCGAGATGTCGGCCGAATCTATCGACGCAAAGGGCTTTCCGGAAAATTCCCCGAGGTTGCCCGCGAGGAACGTGTCGATGGGCTCGTACATGAACAGAACTTCCAGCCCGCGCGAGGCGAACGCCTCCAAATACGGGCCGCCCTCTATCGCCGCCCTGTCCTGCGCGGCGGCGTAAAATATTTCCTTTTGCCCGTCCTTCATGCGTGAAACGTAGTCTTCAAGCGACGCGAGCTCGCCGCCTTTCATCGCGCTCGACTCGAAGCGCAGGAGCTTGGAGAGCTCTTCGCGGCTGTCGAAATCCGTCGCGGCTCCCTCTTTTAGGAACATGCCGAAATTTTTGAAAAATTTGGAGTACTTGTCGGGGTCGCTTTTCGCAATTTCCGCGAGGCGTTTCAGAAACCTCTTTGTCACGACCCTGCCGATCTTGCGCACGAGGGCGGAATCCTGCATGCTTTCGCGCGATATGTTGAGCGGAATGTCCGCCGAGTCTATGACGCCCTTTACAAAGCGCATCCATTCGGGGAAAAGCCCCTCGGGGCGCGAGTCTATGAGAACCTTTTTGCAGTAGAGCGAGACTTCGCACTCCGTCTTGCCGAAGCCGAGGCGCTCGGGATTGGACGGGGGAATGTAGAGCAGGGCGTTGAGCTCCACGGGCGCGTCGGCCTTGAAGTGCAGGCAGTCTATCGGATCCTCGGCCGAATGGGCGTGAAATTTGAAAAATTCGTCGTAATCCTCCTTTTTGAGCTCGGACTTGGATTTCAGCCATATCGCGCGGCGGGTTCCGATTTTCTCGCCGTTGAGCTCTATCGGGAAGTCCGCATACGCGCTGTATTTTTCGAGTATGGATTTCACGCGCCAGGACTTGGAGAACTCTTCGCATTCCTTTTTGAGCCTGGCGACGATTTTCGTCCCGCGCTCCTTCTTGTCGAAATCCTCTATGGCGAAGTTTTCCGAGCCGTCGCAGCTCCAATGGTGCCCCTTTCCGTCTTCCCCGGCGGTGTAGACGTCCACGCGGTCGGAGACCATGAAGACGCTGTAGAAGCCGACCCCGAACTGGCCTATCAGCCCTTCTGAGAGGTTGCCCTTCGCGGCTTTGACGGCTTCAACGAAAGACTTAGACCCGGAGTGGGCGATGGTGCCGAGGTTTTCGACGAGCTCTTCGCCCGTCATGCCCACGCCGCCGTCCTCGATGGCAAAGGTGTTTTCCTTTTCGTCGAGCGTTATGGAAATTTTCAGGGAGTCTTCGGGGACGGGCTCGTCTTTGGACAGCTTTTGGTACCGCAGCTTTCCGGACGCGTCCGAGGCGTTTGATACGAGCTCCCTGACGAATATTTCCCTGTCCGTGTAGAGCGAGTTTATTACAATGTCGAGCACCTGTTTGACTTCGGCCTTGAATTTGTATTCCATATGGAGCCTTGCTTGCAAAAAATCTGTTGTGTTTGCGGCGTTTTGAATTTAATCGTCTTTAAAGAAAAATTTTAAACGACTATACATGAAAAATGGACGGCCAGAAAGACTTTTTTAGCGTATACTTTGCGGGCGAGCTTTTCACTCACAAGGATCTCGCGGGCAACGCGATGCTCGCCGAGGCCATATACGCGCGCTCCGGCGGGGGGTTCCGCTGCTCTCTGCCGCAGAACTACGAGCAGCGCAAGTCGCAGCCCAAGAAAATCCGCGACGAGGACATTCTCAGCCTTCTGGAGTGCGACCTGGCGCTCTTCAACTACGACGGGCAGGAGCTCGACAGCGGGACGGTGGTCGAGTTCATGTTCGCAAAATTCGCGGACATTCCGTCGCTCGTGGTGCGTTCCGACTTCCGCGGGGGAGGGGACTGCGTTTCGGATTCGCAGTCGCTGCCGTGGAATCTCATGACCTCCTTCTATCCGCGCACCGAAACCCTGCTGATAGACTCCGCCAAACTGTACAGGGATTCCGTGCGGGAGTATTACGCGCGCGACGACTCCACATACTCGTCGTCCTCGAGCGGTTTCGAGTGGGCGAAAATCGCGGTGGAAAAAATGGCCGCCGAAATCGTCGGCGCCCTCGAAAGGCTCGCGTCGCTTCCTCCGCTGCTGGGCGGGGCGGGGGTTGCGGGAGTCTACGAATGGCTCGCAAAAATGCCGGACTTTTCCGATCCCCGCGCCCGCGACAGGGTAATGGCGGCCCTGCGTAAAAAATGCGCCAAAAATCTGCTGTGAATCCAAAATGATGTTGAATTGGCGCCGGCAAAAGCCATTATTAAACAAATCATGTCCCGACTCGACAGAAAACTTTTAAGCGGCAACGAGGCGATAGCCCTCGGGGCGCTCCACTCCGGATGCGCGCTCGGCGTCGGATACCCGGGAACGCCGTCCACGGAAATTCTTGAAAATTTCTCCCTTCTCGGCGGGAACGCCGAATGGGCGCCCAACGAAAAGGTCGCGGCGGAAGTCGCCCTCGGCGCGGCGTTCGCCGCCTCGAACTCCCTTGTGACGATGAAGCACGTGGGCTTCAACGTCGCCCAGGACCTCTTTTTTACGGCCTCGTACAGCGGCATACAGGGCGGAATGGTGGCGGTCGTCGCCGACGACCCCGGAATGGCGTCCAGCCAGAACGAGCAGGACACCCGGTCGCTGGCCTTTATAGGCGGGCTGCCGGTACTCGAGCCCGCCGACTCGCAGGAGGCCTACGACTTCACAAAGCTCGCGTTTGAATACTCGCGCAAATGGGGGATACCCTTTGTGCTCAGGACGACCACGCGCATAGCCCACAGCAACACGATAGTCGAATTTCCCGAAACCGCCCCGGTTCTCCCGAAGGCGGAATTCGTGCGCGACATTCCCGCGCGCGTCATGGTGCCCGGCCACGCGAAGCCTGCGCACGGGCGCCTGCGGGCGAAGCTCGCAGACATGCGGAAATTTAACGAGGAGTGCGGGCCTAACCTCGAGATAGAGGGCAGGGCGAAAGACCTTTGCATAATCTCCTCCGGCGTCGCCTTCCAGCACGCGCGCGAGGCCGCCCCGGACGCGGGGTTTTTCAAGGTAGGGTTTTCCAACCCTCTTCCGCTCGCCAGAATCGCGGAATTCGCCAAAGGCTACAAGAGGTGCGTTGCGGTGGAGGAGGGCGATCCGTACCTCGCCGACAGGCTCCGCGCGGCGGGCCTGAATGTCGAGGAGCGCGCCGAAAAGTGGCGTTTCGGGGAGCTCAACGTCGACAGGGTGAGGGCGCAGCTTGACGGCGACCTCGCATACGAGGTTCCCGCGATGAAGTCCAAGCCCCCGCAGCTCTGCAACGGCTGCCCGCACGTGTTCAGCTTCAAGCCCCTTGTTAACCTCGGGTGCATAGTGGCGGGCGACATCGGCTGCTACACTCTCGCCGCGATGAAGCCCATAAGCGGAATGGACATGCAAATCTGCATGGGAGCCTCCATCGGAATGGGCCTCGGGCTCAGAAAGGTTCTGCCCGAGGCGCAGGCGCGCAAGGTGGTGAGCGTCATCGGCGACAGCACTTTCATGCACAGCGGGATTACCGGCCTGCTCGAGATGGTCTACAACCCCCCGCCGACCGGGCATGTGGTGGTTGTTGTGGACAACTCCACAACCGCGATGACGGGCCAGCAGGAACACCCCGGAACCGGCAGGAGGCTCGACCATTCTCCGGCGCACGCGGTTTCGATAGAGGACGTGGCAAGGGCCGTCGGCGTGCGGAACGTGGCCGTGTTCAAGCCCGTGACCGAGGGCGAAAAATTTCAAAAATACCTTGAGGAAAAATTGGCGTCGGACGAGCTTACCCTCATAATTCTGCGCCAGCCGTGCCTTCTGGCGGCGGCGGAAATAGCGAAGAGAAAGGCCGCGGGGAAATAGGCGTATGGGCGACAAAATCACAAACATAAGGATAGCGGGCCTCGGCGGAATGGGCGTGCTGAAGGCCTCCCTGATTTTGAGCGAGCTTCTCTTTGAGTGCGGCTACGACGTCAAGAAGGCGGAAGTTCACGGAATGTCGCAGCGCGGCGGCTCGATTTCGAGCGACGTGCGCTTCGGCAAAAAGGTCGTGAGCCCCATGATACCGGAAAAGGGGATAGACTTCCTGCTTTCCCTCGCGCCCGAGTGGTCGGACGCGCACATTGCCTCGCTCGCGCCGGACGGCATTGTGCTCTCGGCGGACTCGATAGACCTTTCCAGGCTCAAGAGCGCGAAGGCCGTCAATGTCGCCGTTCTCGGAATGCTATCGAAAAAGCTGGGCATTCCGCGCGAAAAGTGGCTCGAAGTCGTCGGAAAATTCTTCCCCGCAAAGCTGCGCGAGGCCAACGAGGCAGCCTTCGTTCTCGGGGAAAACTCAATATAGTATTTGCCATGCACAACTGGAACGACATCAACGGAGACTTCCACCCGGAGAGCGCCATGGACTTCCTCCCGAGGGAACAGCTCAGGCGCATACAGTCGCAGCGGCTCTCCGAAATCGTAAAGCTCGCCTACGAGCGCGTGCCGCTGCACCGCGGCAGAATGGACGAGCTCGGCGTCAAGCCGTCGGACATAAGGTCGATAGACGACATCTCCAAGCTTCCGTTTACCCAGAAGAGCGATTTGCGCGACACCTATCCATACGGCATGTTCGCCGCGGATCCCAGGGACATCGTGCGCCTGCACGCCTCGAGCGGCACTACGGGCAAGCCGATAGTCGTAGGCTATACGAGGGAAGACATGGAGGCCTGGTCCGGCTCCGTGCTCAGGTGTCTTGCGATGTTTGGCGTCCGGCGCGGCGACTTCATGCAGGTGTGCTTCGGCTACGGCCTCTTTACCGGCGGCCTGGGGCTGCACGGAGGCGCCGAGCGCATGGGCTGCACGGTGATTCCGGCTTCCGGCGGCAACACCGAACGCCAGCTGATGATAATGCGCGACTTCGGCACAACCGCCATAAGCTGCACGCCAAGCTATTTCATACACCTCATAGAGGAGGGCGAAAACAGGTACGGCGTGGATTTCAAGAAGCTTCCGCTTAAAATCGGCGTATTCGGGGCGGAGCCGTGGTCGGAACACATGCGGCAGTTTATGCAAAAGCATACGAACATACGCGCGTTCGACATCTACGGGCTCTCGGAAATCGCCGGGCCCGGGGTAGGGGGCGAGTGCTGCGAGCAAAACGGCCTCCACATACTCGAAGACAACTTTTATCCCGAAATCGTGAATCCCGAAACGGGCGAACCGCTGCCGGACGGAGAGGAGGGCGAGCTGGTCCTCACCACCCTCAATAAAAGGGCAATGCCCATTCTGCGCTACCGCACCCACGATATCACTTCCATCATCAACATGCCGTGCCCGTGCGGCCGGACTATCCGCAGAATACGCAGAATCGGAAGGCGCAGCGACGACATGTTCATCATCCGCGGCGTGAACGTATTCCCGTCGCAAATCGAAGTCGGGCTGATGAGGGTGGAGGAGTGCACGCCCAATTACAGGATAATCCTCGAGCGCCAAAAGGATCTGGACACCGTCACCGTGGAAGTTGAAGTTGCCGAAAGCTGTTACGGCGACAGCGTCGCCCAGCTCGACGCGCTCCGCAAAAAGATTCAGTCGTCGGTGGTAAACATCGTCGGAATCCGCGTGGAGGTCAAAATCGTGCAGCCGAACAAAATCCCGCGCTCCGAAGGCAAGGCCAGGCGCGTGGTAGACAACCGCAACATCTGAGGCCGGCCGAATTTTAACAATCCGCAAGCCATGAGACTCAAACAAATATCCGTATTCCTCGAGAACACCCCAGGACACCTCGAGGGCGTCTGCAAGGCCATTGCCGAAGCTCGCGTCAACCTCCAGACCATCACCATAGCCGAAACGAAGGAATACGGCATAGTCAGGGCCGTTGTGGACGACCCCGAAAAAGCCGCCAAAGTTCTGAAAGCCGCGGGATATTTCGCTAAAATCGTGGAGGTTCTGGCGGTCGAGGTTGAGGACAGGCCCGGGGCGCTGCTCTCCATATTGGAAAAGGCCTCCTCCGCGGGGCTTAACATAGAATACATGTACGCCCTGACGCGGCCGTTCAGGGACAAGCCCGTTATGGCGATGTCGTTTAAGGATATAGAGGCGGCGGAAAAGCTGTTGGCCGAATAAATATGAGAAAGGCGCGGGAGGAAGATTTCAAGGTCGAAGGAATGACGCACGGCATTTTCTGGACGTTCGTATGCGTTTCGCTATTGGCGATAGTCTATTTTAATATCACGGAATTGAACGACTTGAAAAGGCTTACCGCAAAATTTCCCGAGCTTTCAAAAACAGTAAAAAACACGTTTTTGCACACATACAAGGTCGCGGCGCCGCTGGCGCTGGTGTTTGTAGACATAATACTTGTCGGGCCTTTCGCGTATCTGAGCTATTTCAGCGACCACATAAAGCCCAAGCCCGGGAAAGTGATAAACGCTCTGAGTTTTTTCGATTTGGGGCTGCTTTCGGCGCTCATATTTACATTTTGGGCAATATCCGCCAATTTTATGGTGATAAACGCGGTTTCCAAAAACCCGAGTTTCATGAGCCGCATGATAGACAACGAGATTTTGGTAATATTTTTGGCCGCGCTGACACTTCTTTGGATATTCGCCGTAATCCTGAAAGTCTACTCGTACACGTCTGTCCAGCGCAGGGAGCTATGCAAATACGCCATCAGATTTTAACGTTTCCGGCAAAATATAAATGCCGGCTTGGGAAACAGAAGGAACAAAAAGCAAATCAGCCGTCTTGTGTTCATTTCCAAACCTTCTTCTATGCATTCCCAAAGGCGTGGCCTTATAGGGCAAAACATAAAACTTAGTGTGGCGATAAAATATTTTCGCATAGAACTATCCTGCGATGAGTATAAGTAAACGAATCTGCGCATTAGTTTCTTCTAAAATGTAATCCGATTTGCCAAAATTTCATTATTATTTAAGCAATTCACCAGAAGTAACTTATTGGAAATTTATTGAAAAATAACATGAAAAATGAATTTTTTTAGACACACTCTAATTTGTCGCACAATATGCATTATGTCTAATTATGCGTGTATTCTTGAAAAATGGGCTTTAGAGGTTCGGATTTAACGCTAATATTTGTCTTTATTCTAGTATATCAGATTCGATATTTGCTGATTTATATGCACTAAGGAAACTGCCCTACGGCAAAAATATCCTATTAGACGTTTAGAATATTGTGCAGAAAAAAACCTATTTTTGGCAAAAATGACCTTCTCAGAAACCCGAATTTACCAAATTCTGACGAGTCCCCCACATAAAGACGGCGTGGTTGAATTTGCCCACTCGTTCTCGTAGGTGTGGAAATACACTCACGCATACGCCGACCGGGCTTAAACTTTATGACTACCTGTTTCCCTACCCCACCCTACATTGTGGGCTATCTTACAAAATAATAACTCTATTATATTTCCCACCATGATTGAAGTAGGCCTGTATCCATTCTCGTCAGACCTTAATTCATTCTATATCATTTAAAAAGGTGGAGTAGTCCTTACACTTTTATTATACCCACCTTCTCGCCTACCACGAAAAATACTAATTGATATTGATTCACCATTTCGGATAATCACATTATTTTTCGAAGCATATACTTTGCCTTTACTTAGCTTTGCAAGTTGATCTGCAAGGTCCTCTTCCCCCGATTTTTGCGGAGATAAAACTTTACTATTAATAATATTTCTCTGATCTACAGGATAACCTATATTGTCGCTTCCATGTGCGACAAGTACAAAGGAACCTGATTTATCGGCAACTGGGTATACATAACTACGCAAATCCAATACAATGGTACCCATGTGATCCAATAAAAAGATAACAGAATTATTACAATACGCGAAATTATTCCAGCCGTCGGGGTAGCCGATGAGATCTTGAGAGATCCATTTTCCCATGTCGGCGCGATAATTGCGCAAGAGGAACGCATAACCTAGTCCGTCTATATAAGGTTTGCCTGTAAAGAACGATGACTTATCGGAAGTATCAGCTCCAAAGCTCGTTTTGTCAATAGCAGAATAGCCATTCTCATCTACTTTACCTAAGCTATTCAAAGCGCGCAAGTTCTTTACCGTCTTCGGCAACTCTCATTACTTTGTCTAACCAACCGTACTCGTAGGTCTTATCGCCCTCTTTTACAAGTCGACCGGCTGCGTCATACACATAGTCGGTAATTTTGCCGTCGGGGCTTACGCTGCTTGCAAGCTGGTTCGCGGCGTCGTATGTATAGGTTGTAGTTCTCCCGTTAACCGTCTTTTTTAAGATATTGCCGCTTGCGTCGTAGACATATTCTTCTACGGCGCTTTTGCTTTCCATATCTATTACTGCAAGAAGCTGGTTCTTGGCGTCATACTTGTATTCTTGCAGTTTGCCGTTAGCAAGGCGCGAGGTTAATTTGCCGCTTTTTGAGTAAAAATATTTAAGCTCGGAAAGAGGTTTTCCGTCTTTATCAAACAAAGTTTTTCCAGCAAGCTGTCCAAGTTTTGTATATTCAAAGATGATTTTATTCCCGTCTATAATTTGTTCTGTAAGTTGGTTTTTCTTGTCGTATATATATTCTACGGCTTTTCCATTAGACTGGGTTTTTACCAGCCTGCCAAATTTATCATAGGTGTTATATTCGTCAAGAATCTCGCCGTCTTTAGCTGTTATGCGGCTAAGGCGTTTGCCGTAATTGTCGTAGGTGTATTTTGTGAGCGTTTCGCCCTCAAGTTTCTCCACAAGCCTTCCAAAATGATCGTATTTAAACTTGGAAACCACCCCATTCTTTGATTTTCTACGAGCTTGCCCCATGTGTCGTACTTAAGCTTTTCATTTTCGGAAGCTCCGTAGGATGTTGAGGAAAGCCTGTCCAGTTCGTCATACTGATATGCAAAAGAACGATCTACTACCCATGCAATGATAAATATTGTTTTAAAGATAAAAACATTTTCTTCTGGTTTAACTATAATATCTTTATAACCAAAGAAAACCATCAGATGCGAATAATATTTTCTGATTTTCAACTAGCCGATGAGGTCTTGGGTCATCCATTTGCCAATGTCTGCACGGTAATTTCTGAAGAGGAACGCGTATTATAAGTTTACCGTTAATTATCTCTCATAGTTATATCTTTTAATGAAATAGGGAAAAATCCATATATACTTTCGAACATTAAAGGTGTATTTGTCATATCTGCTAATTTTGCTAAAAATATAAACGGTTTATCCGTGTATATGCTATTTTCATATTTGCTTGTTATCCTATTATTAATCTGACTTAATATTATTTCTGATGTTTTACCCTTTCTATAGACAACTATAACATGAAATATTGCAGGGATAGAATTTTTCCCATGATTAATAAACAATGGTTTGTTAAAGTCCACATACTTATCAATCAGTTGAGATATTTCATTGCATGTTTCCTTATTTATAACTATAATATTAGCCTTATTCTTATGTAATTGTATAGGTTTATCTGCATAAATATAAGAAGGATACATACCCCAATCTGAATTATATGTTAAAATAATATAATAAATAATATAAATATCTTATTCATATGATACTCTTTTGGGTTCATTATTTAATCCCCTATATTTATTAGCTTCTTCCATTGCCCTTTCTTCCAATTCCTCTCTTGTCATATTACCATAATTAGGATTATAATAATAGTCAAATGCATGCATTAATTCATGAATAAATATCGATTCTAAAGATACACTTCCTAACATTGTACCACCATTACCGTCGTCCAGTATATAATTATTATTTGTGGAGTGATCTTCATCAAGATATATTGTCGGCATATCGTAATATTGATGATTTGGATTAGGATCAAATCTATTTAGTGTACCCTTTAAATCTGGGTTATCACCCGGAGCAATTCCTGTACTATCTACATAAACCCTAGAATATGGGTCAGACACAAGACGCGTTATATTAGAATTAGGATTGTTTTGACAGTATCGGTTTATATTGAAAACAACATTTGATATATAACTATTATTTTGTGCATAATACAATACACAACCAAACAAGTCGATATTAATTAAGACAGAATTATTACAATACGCGAAATTATTCCAGCCGTCGGGGTATCCGATGAGATCTTGGGTCAGCCATTTGCTAATGTCTGCGCGGTAGTTTCTGAAGAGGAACGCGTAGCCTAAGTCTTCAACGTGCGGTTTTCCTGTAAAGAATGAATTTGTACTGTTACTATTGCCAATACTGGGTTTCCGTCGCCGGAGTGCGGTTCGTTTATGTATTTTGTGCCGCCCCTCTCTACAGCCACAAACCGTCCCACTTGAAGGTTTCTATTTTGTTTTCGCGTATGGCCTTCAAACTAATTATTATATTTATGACGCATCAATAAACGGTTGTCAACTTTCTCCAACTCCAAGATTTTTTTATATTTTTTCATCATTACATTATTCCCAATAATATCATAATATTTATATAATATATAGTTTGAAAGCATACTTTCATTATGGTTTACAAGCATATTATGAGCCAAAGTTAAGAAAATATCGTTCGTTTTCACAATGCCGTACTTCTCCCTAACAAGTAAAGGGAATGAACTGCTTATATCTTCTCTCCCATCATTAAGGATTACATTGTATACATAATCCCAAAGAAAACCGTATTTACGATAAGAACTCGGATATGAAATTGCATAGTTTGATAATTCAAGTGCAGCACGCCTATTCCCTCTTAATGCAAGTTTTTCCATGGCATGAATTTCGTCGGGAGAAATATAGAAATCATCATAAATATATTTTTTATAATTTTCATCTAAAAATAATTCCAAATCTATTTTATTGTCTAATAAATATTTTTTTGAAATCTCATAATTTCTATCGTTCCTAGAATATTTACTACAATATAAGAATGTTAGAAGATTTGATAACCTAGGACAATTACCTTCGATATTGAATTTTTCTTTCGGATAAAATTTTAAAAAGTCCGAAAAAGTTACGGGTTGCCCTCTTTCAGTACTCTTTATGGGGGAAACCTCATTCAATGTTTCAAAAGCTTTCCAATGCCCGTTTTTTTGTCCGAGAAGCCCCGATATATAATACCATAAAGAAGCCTTATATGCACTGTCAGAATCTTTGAAATAAAAATCATAATATCTTGCAAGTTTGTAAGCGGCATTCTTATCTCCATTCATTGCCAATTTTTTTAACGAACACAATTTAGATTCTGGAACATAAAAATATCCATTGTCTTCATTAGCATATAAATTTACACTTGCAATTAATAATATCAATGAAAAATATAATAGTATCTTATTCATGCACTTTAAAATTATTTTCTTTTGTATCCCATTTCCCATTTCGGATAATCACATCATTTTCCGAAGCGTATACTTTGCTTTTAGTTAGCTTTGCAAGTTGATCTGCAAAGTCCTCTTTCCCCGCTTTGCAAACAACTAGATAAATATCCATACCATCTGTATACCCATTATCTTTTATAATATTATATGTTTCTTGCGGGGATAAAACTTTACTATTAATAATATTTCGCTGATCTACAGGATAACCTATATTGTCGCTTCCATGTGCGACAAGTACAAAGGAACCTGATTTATCGGCAACTGGGTATCCATAACTACGCAAATCCAATACAATGGTACCCATGTGATCCAATAAAAATATAACAGAATTATTACAATACGCGAAATTATTCCAGCCGTCGGGGTAGCCGATGAGGTCTTGGGAGAGCCATTTTTCCCATATCGGCGCGATAATTGCGCAAGAAGAACGCATAACCTAGTCCGTCTATATATGGCAAGCTGGTTGTCGTTATGATATTCAAAGCGCGCAAGCTCTTTACCGTCTTCGGCAATTCTCATTACCTTGTCCAACACCAACCGTACTCGTAGGTCTTTTCTCCCTCTTTTGTTATACACCTTGCGGCGTCATTATATACATTGAATCCCATGAGACTCATCTATCCAATAATCAATATAATATATTTCTTATTATATTCTCTATTTACTGCTTTCTTAGAGACATCTTGAGATTTTTTAATTCATTTCGAAAGTATTTTTGTTTTAAATCCCATAAACCATACATATTATGAAAAATTAACTTCCTGTCAGAAAGCTCCTTATGAAAAATTGTTGACTCTGAAATTGTTTTTAGTTGTTTAGTATGCTCGTCAAATATAAAATAATAGAGATCGTTTTTATCAATAACATAATAACCATATACATACGGATATTTACCCCATATGCATAATTCTGCACAAGGAGGGATTATTTGATCTGAATTATACAATAAAAAAGTTTTATTTAAATCACGTAAGGTAGCACAGAGTTTTAAATTACCCAAATCGACTGTTGTATAAGTTTGAAGCACCTTAAAAACCCCTAATATAAGCATAATAAAGAATAAAATTGCTAGTAAATATCTGTTAAATTTTGCTCTATTCATATTCGCTTTCATCTGCCTTGCGCATATATATTTTCCCAGATTTACCTGGTATTGATTGGCTTTCCCATGTTGCACCATATGTATACGGCGTTCCAGTTTCGACGTCTGGATATCCATCATTATCTAAATCAAATGGTTGTTCAAATGAATCAGAATATATTATAGTTGTACCATAGGATTCCCAAGCATAATCTCTGTATACAGAATCACCTTCTGTATATTCAACCCAACTATAAGAAACATTTGTACGAGCACTTACAGTTCCACCTCCCATAGCCCAAACAATATGCCCGAAATTATGTCCGACGCTAATATCCTTGTAGATAGTTGAATATCCTGAACTTTCAGAAGTGCTTTTTATACTTTTTTGAATTTCTCCATCTATTTTATTTGATAGTTTTGTTATAACATTCGATGTAATTTCCGAATATACTGCATCTTTTAGACCCATTGTACTTAAACTCACATATTGACCTCCCCCAAACTGATAATGCCATACCATTTCAGCATTCCCCCAAGAAGCTCCACAAAAATCGAATAGTAAATAAGGTGCATTATTACAATACGCGAAGTTATTCCAGCCGTCGGGGTAGCCGATGAGGTCTTGGGAAAGCCATTTGCCAATGTCTGCGCGGTAGTTTCTAAATAGGAATGCGTAGCCTAATCCTTCAACGTAGGGTTTGCCTGTAAAGAACGATAACTTGTCGGAAGTATCCGCTCCAAAGCTCGTTTTGTCAATAGCGGTATATCCATTCTCGCTAACTCTGCCCATACTGGTTCCGAGTATATCTGTAAAAATTGCCTCTGTATTATCGCCAATTGCAAGAATGGGGTTTCCGCCGCCTGCGTGGGGCTCGTTAATGTATTTTGTGCCGCTACGCTCAATGAGCGCCAAGCCGTCCCATTCGAAGGTTTCGATGCCGTTTTCTCGCACAACCTTTGCAAGCTGGTTGTTGTTATGATATTCAAAGCGCGCAAGCTCTTTACCGTATTCGGTAACTCTCATTACCTTGTCCAACCAACCGTACTCGTAGGTCTTTTCGCCCTCTTTTACAAGCCGACCGGCTGCGTCATACGCATAGTCGGTAATATCGCCGTCGGGGCTTACGCTGCTTGTAAGCTGGTTCGCGGCATCGTATGCATAGGTTGTGGTCTTACCGTTAACCGTCTTTTTTAAGATATTGCCGCCTGCGTCGTAAACATATTCTTCCACGGCGCTTTTGCTTTCCATATCTATTACTGCAAGAAGCTGGTTTTTGGCGTCATACTTGTACTCCTGCAACTTTCCGTTAGCAAGGCGCGAGCTTAATTTGCCGCTCTTAGAGTAAAAATATTTAAGTTCAGAAAGAACTTTCCCCTCTTTATCAAGAAGAGTTTTTTCGGAAAGTTGTCCAAGTTTTGTATATTTAAAGACGATATTATTCCCGTCTATAATTTGTTCAACAAGTTGGTTTTTCTTGTTGTAAACATATTCTACGGCTTT
The DNA here is from genome assembly GCA_048390825.1 of Candidatus Merdousia sp. Classification (GTDB taxonomy): domain Bacteria; phylum Verrucomicrobiota; class Verrucomicrobiia; order Opitutales; family Intestinicryptomonadaceae; genus Merdousia. The sequence goes on along the minus strand of DBGCYC010000011.1, from coordinate 17,021 downwards.
TCCGTTAGACTGGGTTTTTACCAGCCTGCCAAATTTATCATAGGTGTTATATTCGTCAAGAATCTCGCCGTCTTTAGCTGTTATGCGGCTAAGGCGTTTGCCGTAATTATCATAAGTATATTTTGTAAGCGTTTCACCCTCAAGTTTCTCTACAAGCCTTCCAAAATGGTCGTATTTAAATTTGGAAACAACCCCGTTCTTTGACTTTTCCAGGAGCTTGCCCCATGTGTCGTACTTGAGCTTTTCATTTTCGGAAGCTCCGTAGGATATTGAGGAAAGCCTGTCCAGTTCGTCATACTGATATGCAAAAGAACGATCTACGGAGCCGTTTTCAAACTTGGAATCTACCTGGATTAGTCTGCCGTACTGGTCGTAAACATTTTGCGTTATTTGGCCCACGGCGGTTCTTCTAAAATCCAGACCGTATTTGTTCCATGCAAACTTTATTTCATGCCCATTCTGGTCTATAACTTTGCTAAGATTCCCAAGAACATCGTATTCGTATCCAACCTCCGTTAAATCCGGGAATATTTCTTTTGCGACCCGGCCAAACTCATCGCGCTCATACTTCTTCTCAAGCCCATCTTGGTCTATATAGGATACGGGAGAGCCGTTTTTGTCGTAGGAAACATCAATGGAAGAAAGCATTTCTCCATCAAATTTAGAATAACTTTTGTGCGGAAATCCGAGTTTGTCGTATTCGGTATAAAGAATAACTCCGTTGCGCTCCCTTGAAATTTGGCGGTTGTATACGTCGTAGGTATAAATTGTTTCGATCCCAAAGCTATCCACTGTTTTTGAGGGATAGCCGTAAAAATTGTACGATATTTTCAGGGCGTTTCTTCCGTCCTCTATATATACGGGGCGAAATTCGCTGTCGTACTGTATGGAGGTTGTTTTTACGGCTTCACCTTTTTCGTCCAGATCAACAACCTTTGACGGCTTTAGATTGCCTTTGTTATACGAGAAACTGCGCACAGGCCGAGCGGTGCTCTCATCGGCGCCGCGCTTGCTAATTAACACGAGGTTGCCGCGGCTATCGTATTTGAAATTTATGTCGTTTTTGGCCTTGTCTCGATACCTTGTAATTTTTCCGGTATCCTTGTCGTAACGGTAACTCGCAAGAACCCGCTTGCGCCCGTCAACTATTTGGCGCACTTTGCCGTTATAGGCAACGTCGTAGCGCATGAAATAATATGTTGTTGTTTCTTTACCTGAAAAATCCGCGTATTTTGCTATGCCGCGCTGTGAGTCAAATTCGTATTTGGCGAGTTCCCCGCGTTTATCCGCAAGCACAACATTGCCGAACTTATTTGACGGATATGAATAATTGTAAGTTGAATCTTTGAGTATCCTACCGGCAACGGCTTCTTTTGTTATATTATTTACGTTTTTCTTTGCTTTCTTTGCCGCTGCCACCTTCTTTAAGTAGTCTTTGCGCTGTGCAAGGCTCTCATGTTCCACGGAAATGTTGTCTACATAGTTGCCTCGCTTTATTTGTGCAAGATAGCCTGCGTTATCGTATGAAAATTCTAAGGGGTTTAAGCCATCACGCCCTACCCTGCTTAAAAACTTTGATTCTATATGCTCTTCCCTGCCCGCAAGCGTCTCCGGCAATATTTGCGCCATACCGTCTATGAAAACAAATTTGTTGGACACTCCGTTTATCAGGATTTCTGAAGGCAATTTGTCTTCATTATATTTTAGCGATATAAACGCTCTGCCGCGCTGTTCAACAGAAACCAACTTGCCGTTTGCGTATGTAAAATCTATATATTGCCCCGACGGCGCCTCTATCTTGCGCAGTTTTGCGTCAACATAGACAAATTTCCACCCGCGCATATCCTTGCGCCCATAGATTGTCCACGAACCGCTGTCGGCGCGCCCGTTTGCAGTCCAATCGGCATAAGGTGAAAAGTAGGCATTTTCACGCTCCTTCTCGTTAAAAAGATTTAGGACGTCGCGCGAGGTGTTTTTGCGCGAATAGAAAAATACTTTCTCCCCCCAGGGAGTCGTCCAAAGGGCGCCGTCTTTGTTCGGCGCCGCAGAGCTTTCAAGCTGGGGGATTTTCCAACCCAACCCCGCGAGGCCCTCTTCTTTTAGCGCTGAATCGTAGAATATCTGAACGGGAAGCCGCAGCTCCGGAGAAAAATTTGCAGTTCCAAGAGTGAAGCTTGAATAATAGGCGTCAGACGTGAGCGACGCTTTCCCGGCTGAATTCTTTTCTTGCGAGAAATTTATCTGCTGCGCGTTTGCAGAAATCAGAGAAAAAAGATAGAAAATATAAACAGGAATTTCAATAATCCGCCTCATGGCGTTTTTTAATGGTAAAATGCATCATGATTTCGTCAATGAAATATAGTTCAAATTTTTACTAGTATACTTGTTATCGTGAGATCAATATTCAGGTGAACCCTTTAAAGGCAGTATCCGCAAGTATGCTGTAAATTTGAAATTATTGCAGATTTTTGAGTATAGCTGCTATAAATCCGTTATATTTAAAAATACAGGCTATGAACGTCAATATGAACATAATAACCATTATGACGGGTATATATCTGCTTATGATCAAAACGGAGGAAAAGAACGACGGGAATCCCGATACGGCAGTTCCGGATTTTCCGCTTTTGAGAATCCATTTTGATTGCGCGGCCAACACATGTTCCTTCGGTTTTAGAGATCTAAACAAATTCAACATCTCTTGGAGTTTGTTTCCGGTTTTTATCATGCTAATGGAAATTAAAATCGATATAAGAGTTCCAAATGCAGCAAGAAAGATCCTTGCTGCGGGAGAATCGCTCTGGACTATGACGCTTATAAAAAGCGTTGAAAAAAGTATCATAAAATTGAACCTGCTCGCCAATAAATATTCAAGGAGTTTTCTCTCGTCGTCGTAAGTCCATTTTGACGATATTTTCGATCTTTTTTTACTCATAAGTCCCTATCCTTTTTCACTAGTATTTAAAAATATCTTGCCTTTGTCAAGATATATTTTTAACACTCTAAGTATTATTAAAAGATATGACTTTTGTTCAAGTTTGCGCATGCTGGCAGCGGGAAATTGTCGTTGTGTACCATAAAGAAGTAATTGTTTAATTTTTGACATATATACGGAAATTTTGAAAAATTTTCCCGATGGATGAAAAGTATTACAAGGTCATAGCTTCCGACGGGAAGTCGCCGACCGTGAGGTTCGATTATTCTGGATATTTGCCCGGAGCCGACGGAACGCCCGGGGCGTGGCTTCCGGAAATTCCCGAAAACCGACTGCTTGCGGACGGTTATTACGCTTCAAAATACTGGAATATGTGGTATGCCGAGGGTGCGCGTATTTATGAAGTAGAAATGCGCGGAGTCTGCCGCGGAGAGGGCGCGGGCGTCGAAAAACAGGTCTGCTGCGCGCAAATAAGACTTATCCGGGACGTCACCGACGCCCTTATTGCCTCCCTGCCCGACTGCCGGCTTCCGGCGCCGGAAGTTTCCGTAAACACCGGCGTTTTAAACACCGGCGGCCGCAATACGGGCAACTGCAACGCCGGAGATTTCAATACCGGAAACCGCAACACAGGTTCGCTCAACAGCGGGGATTTCAATACCGGCGACCGCAATTCCGGTATGGACAACGTCGGCGACGGAAATTTCGGAACCGGGAATGTAGGCTGCGAAAACGTCGGGCACTCAAATACCGGCAACTGCAACAAGGGCTCCTACAACAGCGGGAGCTGCAATGTCGGATTCGCAAACAGCGGCAGTTTTAACGTTGGCAACCGCAATTCCGGCAACTGGAATATCGGCAGCCGCCATTGCGGTTATTTCAATACGCGCGAATCCTGCGCGTTCATGTTCGACAAGCCCACAAACTTAAAATTTTCGGAGATCCGCCTCCCAAAGTGGCTAAACTTCCCGAATCCGCGCGAAGCCTTTGAAGCCGCGCCTCCGGAAGAAATCGAGCAAACCCTTTCCCTGCCCAATTTCGACTTCCAAATCTTCGAGAAAATTACTACAATATCCCAGTCTGACTTTGCCCGCAAACTCGGAAAGTTTCCAAAACAGGGATAAGGCGCGCCCGGCATAATGCGGCCATACAGCTTGATTCCAGCGTCCCAGCATTTCCCATTTATGAAATGAGCTTTGCCGCGGGAAAAACATTGCAAAAGCCAATTTTCTGAACGGGGTTTACATGCGGCATTAGCCGGCCGGAGAATTGGCGCGCCCATGCCCGGGCGCCGGCTGAAATCCCTACGGCGTCTGCTTTCTGAATACCCTCTCGGCGAAATTCAGATATTGCCGCCAGTCGTAGCGGGTCATATTGTGTTCGCCGTTCCTTAGATGGTAACCCACATTGTCTCCGATGAAGGGTTTTTCAACGGCGAGGTTGTCGAGGGTAGGCAGCTTTCCGGCGCCGTAAAGCCTGTAGATTTTCGACGCTTCGACGAGGCCTGTAAGTTCGCCCTTGGGATCCGCCCAAAAATCCCTGCTGGCGCTTGCGACATAGAGGGCGCGCGGGGCGACGCATGCGAGCATGTGGTGTTGGTCGATGGGCAGTTCGCCCTCGTTGTCGCGGTATTTGTTGAGGTTCTTGGAGAACCAGAACGGGAAGAGCGTCGTTATGTGCCGCACGGATTCGCCGAACCTCCGGCGCGAAAGGGCGGCGCCCATGTGGCCCGGATTGTTGGCGAGCACCAGCGCGAACCGCCTGTCGTAGGCCGCGGTCAGTATTGACGTGCGCCCGAGGCGCGAATGGCCCGTGACCCCGACTTTCCCCGCGTCTATTTCCGGAAGGGATTCGAGAAGGTCGAGGACGCGCGAATTTCCCCACGCCCACGCGACCGTCGCGGGGCCGTCGGAAAATCCGGAGTCCTCGCCGAATATTTGGTATATGCTGCCCTCCCGCCCGGACTCCTTTTCCCTGTCGGGGTAGACTTCGCAGTAATACCAGCATGCGACGGCGAACCCGCGCCCGAGGATTTCCCCGACCGGCCATCTCGCCGAAGCCCCCCCGCGCTGCGATTCGTGGGCCTTGTTGTCGGTTATTTTGAGTGTCGGGTAGTTGGAGTTGCGCATCCAGCACGTCGGCAGGAAAATCTCCTTTTCCGCAGTCACCGTGTGGTTGCCGCAGAAATTCGGGCAGACTATCGCGGGAACGGGAGCTTTGGCGTTTTTGGGAATGTAGAGCAGGACGCCGAAAGAATGTTTTCCGCCGCCGTCCTCGGATTTGATTCTGTACTGCCGGCGCAATGCGGTTCCGCCGAGGGCGTCGTCGGAGGATTCGAGCAGCTCGAATTTCAGGCTCGCGGGGCGCGGCGGCATGGCACCGTACATCTGTTCTTCAAGCTGCCTTATGACGTACGGGCGGGCGTAGGACTCCCATTCGAGGGCGCTCTCGATTCTCCCCTTCCCTCCGGGGAGTTCGAGAATGTCGGGAATCGGGAAGAGGTTCGTCTTGGATTCGTCGTAATTTTCCCCCCGCGGGCCAACAAGTTTGGGAGGGTTTATCGGGTTGCCATCTGCGAATGCGCAGCAGGCGGCGGACGCGGCGGCGAGAATCAGTGCGTATTTTTTCATATTTTGGAATGGAAAACGTTCATCGCTCAAACGTTTGAGCGAATCAGATAAAAAACGTTTTTTAATTGGGAGTCAAGCGGAAATGGGGAGTGTTTGAGAATATGCAGGCGGCCGCGTGCGAACTGCGGCGGATTCCGGCGCAAAAAAGCGCGCTTCCGGAAAAACAAAAGCGCGCGAAATTTGCGCAAAAGGCAAAGCCTCTGTTCAATCCGCGGCGTCAGTCTGAGGATATCCCCCAGCGCTTGCGCAGGCTGCTTTCTATCGGGGAGAATACCGCCTTGTCTATAAGGAGCCCTATCGCTATTACGACGCACATCACCCCGATCACCTGGTCCATTCTCATCAGCTCCCTGCCGTAGTGCAGAAGCTGCCCGAGCCCGAAGCCCGTGAGAATCGTCACGTAGATTTCAGCGGCCATGAGCGACCTCCACGCGAACGCCCAGCCCTGCTTCATGCCGCCTATAATGCTCGGGAGCGCGGCGGGGGCTATGACGTGCAGCCATGTGTGGAACCCGCACGAACCCATGGTGCGGGCGGCGCGCAGGTATATGGGCGGAATGTTGGCGACCCCGTGCTGCGTGGCGAGTATCAGCGACCACACCGTCCCCATTACGACTACAAAGAGCATTGCGGATTCCTCCTGCCCGAACCACATTATCGCAAGCGGCACCCAGCATACGCTCGGCAGGGCTTGCAGGCCCAGCGCGAGTATTCCCACCGTGTCCTTGAAAATGCTGAAGCGCGAGCAGAGCATGCCCGTGGGGATCCCTATGCAAAGGCCTATCGCATACCCCGTAAAGAGCCTTTTGCCCGTCACCCACACGGCTTTTGGCAGGGATAGGTCGCAAACGGCGCCCCATAGGTACGTAGCCACCTCCGACGGCGGCGGCAGCATGTATTCGGCAAATTCAAAAGACCTCACCGCCAATTCCCAGAGCAGGAGCATTGCGGCGAACGCCGCCGCCGAGAGCAAAATTCTGCGGGCTTTCATTATTCGGCAACCTCCCTTCCGTCAGTATGCCGCTTCAAAGCGGCCGTGATTTCGAGCGTATACGGGCTCAGCGCCGGGTCGTTGATGTCCCTCAGGCGCGGAATGTCGATTTCAAACGTGTTTACGATCCTCCCGGGGTGCGGCGAAAACAGCACCACCCTGTCGCCGAGGCACACCGCCTCGCGGATATTGTGGGTGACGAAAATTATGGTCTTTTTGCGCTTCTGCCATATCTGCTGGAGCTCGCCGTAGAGCTGCTCGCGCGTGAGGGCGTCGAGCGCGCCGAAAGTCTCGTCCATAAGCAGGATTCGCGGGTTGGGCGCAAGCGACCTGGCGAGCGCGACCCTCTGGCGCATTCCGCCCGAGAGCTCGTGTATGGAGGAGTGCGCGAACTTTTCGAGGCCGACGAGGTGCAGGTAAAATTTTGCGACCTCCCTGCGCTCGGGATTCGTGAGGTTTGGCTTGAGCTTCAGCCCGAAGAGCACGTTGTCGAAAACGTCGAGCCACGGGAAGAGGGCGTGCTCCTGGAACATCACCATGCGGTCGCGGCCGGGGCCGGATACGGGGGTGTCGTCCACCTTTATCGTTCCGCTGTCCGGCCTGTCGAGCCCCGCGACGAGGTTCAGCAGTGTCGATTTCCCGCAGCCGCTGGGGCCGACGAGGCACACAAATTCGCCTTCGCCCACTTTCAGGCTGACGTTTTTGAGCGCCTCGACCTTTCCCCTCGCAGAGTTGAAAGTCTTGCTCACGTCGTCGACGACGAGCTTCGCCGTGACGTTTTCGAGTTCCGCGTGAATGTTGCTCATTTCCGGTTTTGCTCGGCGAAAATGTTTTTCAGGTCGAATTTTTTCCTCAGGAAGCCGCATTTGTACGCGTCGTCAACGAACTTTTCGAGCTCCTCGCGGTTGACCTCCGCCGTAAAAGTCAGCCTGGGCCAGGCGGCGGCGACGAGCTCTTTGGATATGCTCGCGCCCCCCATGAGCCCGTCGAGGGCCTCGAGGGCGAGCTTCTGCGCCTCGGCGGGGTTCTTGTTTATCCAGTCGGTGAGCTCCCTGTGGGCGGCGACGAATTTTTTCACCAATTCCGCGCGCTCCTTCAAAGTCCTGTTGTTGGTGACAAGAATTGTCGTCACCGCCCCTTTCTGGTCGAGGAAGATCTTCCCCCCGGCGTCCTGCTCGAGGCGCGTGACCCACGGTTCTACCGTCCACACGGCGTCGAGGTCGCCGCGCTTGAAGAGCATGAGCTGCTCGGGATTGGGGGTCGGAATCACGCGGGCCTCGCCCGAAGTGAGGGAGACCTTCACGCCGTTGTCGATGAGCCACGCGCGGCAGGCCACGTCCTGCGTGTTGCCAAGCTGCGGGGTGCCTATGCTCTTCCCCTTGAAATCCTGCGGGCTTTTTATGCCGAGCTTCGGGTTCACGACGAGCGACGCCCCGCCGTCGGCGGAGCCCGCAAGTATGCGGATATCGCGCCCGCGCGTCTTGGCGTAGGCGTTTATGGCCGGGTTGGGGCCGACGTAGGTGATGTCCACCGCCCCCGCGAATACGGACTCCATCGCGCTCGGGCCCGCGTTGAAGAGCATCCACTGGATTTTCACATCCTTGCCGAGCCGCTCCTCGAACCAGCCCCTGCCGAGCATGCTGAGCCTGTGCGCGACCAGGGCCTGCGCGTGCGATATGTTGGGGAAGTGCCCGACCCGCAGGACGGTTTCGGCGCCCGCCTGGGCGCACAGGGCGGCGGCCGAAAGGGCCGCGAGGGCTAATTTCTTAAAAACCGGTTTCATTGCGTGCGTATGCCAATAGTTTGATTATTGGGGCTATTTTTTTTACAGACGCCCCGATTTCAAGCATTAAATCCGGCTGGGCGCGCTACATTTTCATTTGGAACTGCACGCGCGCCGCGTGCGCCTCCGCGCAATGGGAACCGGCCCGGCCCGCCGCATAGCCCGAAAACTGCGAGTACTCGTACCCGAACTGGATTTTCAGGTCGTTCCCGCGCAGGTACCAGTTTATCCCGGCGTAGAAGTCCTGAACCGTGTCGTAGCTCCCTCCGACGTTCGGGGCCTGCCGCACGGCGTCGGACATTTGGATTCCCCTGCCGTCGGTGTCCAGCCAGCAGTACCTGAAAACCGGGCCGGCCCTGCCGAAATCGCCCGCGTCGAACAGGTATTCCGCGCAGAAGTTGACCCCGTAGGGCGAGCACTGCTCGCGCGCGCCGGACGCCGACCTGCGGCCGTCGGCGACGACCGATCCTATATATTCCGCCCAAAAATTGAGATTCCCCCACGAGCCGGCGACATACGGGTTCGCCGAATATATCGCCGAATTGTTGTCGCGGTTTGCGCTCGACGAATACATCGTGTAAGCGCCGATTTTCAGCTTCCACGGATCGCTCTTTCCCCCGAGCGAATACGACGCGCTGAACCAGTACGCGAGGGAGTTGTCTATAAGCTTCGACGACGGCGCGCGCCCGTCCTCGGGGGAGAGCTGGTAGGAGTTCGTCACCGACAGCACATAGGCCAGCCCCGGAACCTGCCGGACGTTGCCGTTCCACCTGACGCCCGCATAGCGGTTGCCGACGCCCATGCGCGTGGAGCTCGCCGCGCCCGACCAGAACATCGTCGCCGGCGACCTCTCTATCGCGCTTAACTCGAACGACGACGTGGTTTCCTCGTATATGAACTGCGGTTTCATGTAGCCGAGATAGAGCGTGCCGTCTATGTATTCCCCATCGACGGACTTTGCGACGTAGTTGTCGATGAGAAAACTGTTCGCCTGCGTCCGCGCGAGGTCCACGCCAAATTGCGCGCTCCAGCCGCCCCCGAGGTCGGCGTCCGCCTGCACGAACACGCGACGCGCCAGAAAAGAGGACGTATCCGACCTCCCGCGCGCCCCGGAATATTCGGAAACCATCGAGCTGTCCGTCCATTCGTACTGCAGCTGGAATCGGCTCGAGAGCCTGAGCCTCCTGGCCTCCGGGCGCTTCGGGACGACGGATACCGCGGATTTTGAAATCTCCGCGGCCTCCTGGGGGGAAAGTATGCCGCATTTCACGTATCCGTCCAGGGCGGACTTTTCCGCGGCCGGCAGCGCGCAGGCGAAAGCGGCCGACGCCGCTATAATGGCGATTTTTTGGGGTGTCATTTATGCTTTCGCGCCCCTGGCCGGGGCGTTTCAAGGGTTTCCCGCGCCGGGCGCGGGAGGAGGGGGCTCCGAAAATGGTTGAAAAGTTTCCGAATTTATCCAGACTTTTCAAATTTATACAATCGCCGCGGCCGTTTTTTGCAACCAAATAATCGCGGGGCAAACGGGTTCTTCGCAGGGAGGTTGAAAGCGGTTAATCCCCGGGGCGGTTTTTGCGAACAATATTTATGGACACCAGAAACGCACTTAAAACAACTGAAACGGCCGCCGCAATCGGCAGGCGCAAGTTCGTAAAAATCATGGCGGGCGCGGGAGCCGCCACGCTCGCCGGAGCGGGAACGGCCCGCGCGTTTTCCAGTTCCGCAAAGGGCAAAATCGTCGTCGTAGGCGGAGGGGCCGCCGGAATATCTACGGCGGCGAAGCTTTTGAGGTGGCTCGAAACCCCCGACATAACCATTATAGACCCTTCCGACCTGCACTACTACCAGCCGGGATTCACGCTGATAGGCGGCGGCGTCTACGGCGCGGACGACGTGTACAGAAAGCAGTCAGACTGCATTCCCGCGGGCGCCAGATGGATAAAGGATTCCGTGGCGGAAATCGACCCGTCAAAAAACAGGATATCGACCCTCAAAAGCGGGACGGTTCCCTACGACTTTCTCGTGCTCGCGCCCGGAATCCAGATAAACTGGGACGGCGTTGAGGGCATAACGCGGGAGACCCTCGGGGAGGGCGACGCCCACTGCATCTACGACCACCAGGGGGCCGTGCGCACATGGCGGGGAATGCAGAAATTCGCCGAGAGCGGCGGCAGGGGGCTGTTTTTCGACACCTACACGAAGCACAAGTGCGGCGGCGCCCCCAAAAAAATCTGCATGCTCACGGAGCACCTGAGCCGCAAGCGCGGAACGCGCGAAAAGCTCGACCTCAATTTCTTCACGGCCTCCCCGGAGCTCTACGACGTGCCGTTTTTCACAAAAAGGCTGCTCGAAATATACGGGGAGCGCGGCATTCCGATTGCGACGCGCACGAGGCTCAAGGGCATAGACACCTCCTCAAAGACGGCGTATTTCCGGACGGAAATGCCGTCCAAGTCCGACCCCTCGAAGACGGAAACCGTCGAAAGGAAGGAGCGATACGACTTCATACATTTCCTGCCCCCGATGACTGCCCCGGATTTTGTCAGGAAGTCGGGGCTTTCGATAGAGACCGGAAAGAGGGCCGCGGAAGGCTGGGCGGCGGTCGACAAACACACTCTCGTGCACCCGAAATACTCCAACATAGTGGTTCTCGGCGACGCCTCCGCCCTTCCGACGAGCAAGACGTCCGCCGCCGTCCGAAAGCAGTATCCCGTGGCCGCCAAAAACCTCATTTCATTGATGGAGGGCAAGGCGCCCGAGGAAAAGTACGACGGCTACGCAGCCTGCCCCATTATCACCGACTACGGGCACGTGCTGATGTGCGAGTTCGACTACGCCAAGGAACCCATGATCTCCTTCCCCCTGTCGCTCATGGACATGTCAAGAGAAAGCAGGATAGCGTGGCTCCTGAAAGTGTACGCGCTCAAGCCGATGTATTTTTACGGCATGCTGAACGGCCTGGTCTGAAAAAAACCGCCCGCGATTCAAGCCCCTCCGGAACTCCCGTCGGGGCTTTTTGCCGGATTTTGCGCGGCAAATTCGCCCGTATTCTCCGCAAGGCGCGCCCCCGCGCCTTCTCCGAATAAAGCGCCATTTGTCAAACATTGACTTTCTCCCGAACGCGCGGGTATTTTACCGTATATGGATTGCGTGTTGGAAGAACTGTTCAAAAACAAAAGGCATGTCGGGAAACGCCTGGCAGCTTTCGGTTTTTCATTTTCAGGCGGGACATACAAATATTCGACCGACATTTTTGACGGGCAATTTAAACTGATTGTAGAAATAGGCAAGTCGTCCGCAGTTAAAACGGAAGTAATAGAAAATGCGTCCGGCGAAAAATTTACCCTCCACCTGGTCCACCCGGATATGAACGGACCGTTCGTGGGACGCATAAAAAAAGAATACGCCCGGGTATTGTCCGATATGGCGGAAAACTGTTTTGAACCCGACGTTTTCAAAAGCGCCCATTCAAGGCGAACCATTGAATACGTATGGAAAAAATACGCAGACGCCCCGCAGTTTCTATGGAAAAAATTTCCCTCCAACGCCGTTTTCCGAAGAAAAGACAATGGGAAATGGTACGGGGCGATATTGTCCGTTTCAAAAAGAAAAATAGGCCTGGAATCGGACGAACAGGTCGAAATTCTGGATTTGCGCGCCGGGGAAGAAATTATAGGCTCTCTTGTGGACGGAAAGAGATATTTCCGCGGATACCACATGAACAAGCGCCACTGGATAACAATATGCATGAACGGAAGCGTTTCCATGCGGAAAATCCGGCAGATGATTGACGCAAGTTATAAAATCGCCGAAAAGGGGCAAACCTCCGGCTCGGGAAGGCGGCGCGCCAATCTTTCGGCCAAATGAAGGATAAACGGAGCGCGGGCCCCGTCACGGAGGGCCCGCGCGCCGAAATCTGAACGCAAAAAACGTTAACAGTTTATCATTATCGCGGAGCCGCTATTGCGAAAGCGGGGATTTTCCCCGCAAGACGGGAAATGCGGTTAGAATAAACAAGGGGAAAAGCATGGATACCGGAATCCGGCTATTTGTAGAGGGAGGCGTCAATGCCGAGCTTCTTGATTTTGTAGAGCACCACCCTCTGGGTCGTGCCGAGGTGCTTCGCCGCGGCGCTGGCGTTGCCCTTTTTGAGTTTTAGCGCCTCGACTATCAGCTCCTTTTCAAACGAGGACACCAGCGATTCGTAGTCGCCGCCCTCGGCGGAGGCGTCCGGGACGAAGGAGGTATACATCGTCTCCGCCGTCTGGAGGGACGGGGGAAGGTTGTAGCCGCTGACGACGCTGTCGGAGGTGTTGAGGACGGCGTATTCGATGCAGTTTTCGAGCTCTCGGACGTTGCCTGGCCAATAGTAGGTGCTCATCATGTTTATGGCCGGCGTAGTTATGCGCGCCACCGACTTTTTGTGGACGGCGTTGTATTTCTTCAGAAAATGCTCGGCTAAAAGCATTATGTCGCTCTTGCGGTTGCGCAGCGCGGGCATGTAGATGGGGAATACGTTGAGGCGGTAATACAGGTCCTCGCGGAAAGTCCCCTTGGCGATCATGTCCTCGAGATTCCGGCTGGTGGCGGCGATTATGCGCACGTCCACCCTGCGCTCCCTGTCCCCGCCGACCCTGTAAAACAGGCGCTCCTGTATGAAGCGCAGCAGCTTGAGTTGCATCGGGAGCGACACGTCGCCTATTTCGTCGAGAAACAGGGTTCCCGTATCGGCGAGCTCCGCGAGGCCGATTTTGCGGTTTACCGCGCCCGTAAACGAGCCCTTTTCGTGCCCGAAGAGCTCGCTTTCGATGAGCCCCTCGGGAATCGCGGCGCAGTTTACGGATATGAACGGCCTCTCGGCGCGCAGGGAATTTTTCTGGATTGACTTGGCCACAAGCTCCTTGCCGGTGCCGGATTCCCCGCGGATCAGAACCGTCGCGTTTGACTCCGCGACCTTTGAAATCATCGAGTAGACCTTCTTCATGTTGCTGCAGTTTCCGACGATTTCGTCGGGGCGCAGCCTGTTCTCGAGCTCGAGCTTGAGGGCGCGGCTCTCGTGAAGGAGCTTTTCGCGCTCCTCGTGTTCGGAGTACGCGGCGTATATGGCGTCGGCCATTATGTTGGCTATCGTGTCGAGCAGGTGGTAGTCGGCCTTCAAATCGGTGCCGGGCCCGACTTTGCGGTCGATGCTCAAAGTCCCTATGACGTCGTCCTTGTAGACGATGGGCACGCATACGAACGCCACGCCTTTTTGGTTGTCGCGGGCCTTCGTGCGGTTCAGAAACCCCTTTTCCCTGGAGATGTCGGGGATTATGCGGCCCTTCCCCTGCGCCGCGACAGTGCCGGTGATGCCCTCGCCCACCCTGTAAAGCCCCCTGTCGATCTCCGAGCGGCTCAGCCCTTCGGAAGCCTCTATCACGAGCGCGTCGCCCTCGCGCAGGGTAACGGTTCCGCGCAGCAGCCCCATCTCGAGATGCAGTATTTTCAAAACCTCGGAGAGCATTTCGGAGACGGACGTCCTCCGCGCCACGAGGTGGCTTATTTTGTTGAGTACTGCGACTTCCACATGGAGGCTCATCTGCTAAGTCCTTACGATTCTGTTCAAATAGGCGTCGATTTTTTCAGCCGCCGCCAGCCCCGACGCGGCGGCGCGCACGACAAGCGACGGCCCGGAGACGCAGTCCCCGGCGGCGAAGACCCCCTCGGCCCCGGCCGACATGTCAGGCCCCGCGGCTATCGTCGAACGGGAGTTCAGGGGAATCTCCAACTGGGCGACAATCCCATTTTTTTCCACGCCTGTAAAGCCCATACTTAGCAAAATCAGATCCGCGTCTATCTTAAAATCCCCTCCCGGGCGCTCGGAAAACGAGCGCGGGCGGCCCGACTCGTCGAAAGTCCACTCGCAGCGCGCGAGCGTCGCGGACCTGGCGAACCCCCCGCGCGCCTCCACGGACTTGACGTTGACCGCCCAGAGCCTCTCGCAGCCCTCGAGATGGCTGCTTGAAGTTCGCAGCTTGTACGGCCACATAGGCCACGGTGTCGAGGGGTGGCGAAGCGCGGGGGGCTCGGGCATTATCTCCACCTGAACGACGGATTTTGCGCCCTGCCTTATGGCGGTTCCGACGCAGTCGGAGCCCGTGTCGCCGCCTCCCACGACGAGGACGTTTTTGCCCTTCGCGCAGACGGACGGCTCCGCGGCCTCCCCGGAGACGGCGCGGTTTTGCGAGCAGAGGAATTCGAGCGCGAAGTGCACGCCCCGCGCCCCCCTGCCCGCGACGTCCGGGCCGAGACCGCGCGGAACCTGGGTTCCCACGCAGACGCACAGGGCGTCGAACTTTTTGCGCAGGTATTCCGCCGACACGTCGGCGCCTATTTCCACCCCGCCCTCAAAGGTTATCCCCGAGGACGAGAGAATGTCCAGCCTGCGCTCTACGACGCCCTTTTTCAGCTTGAAATCGGGAATCCCGTAGCGCAGCAGGCCGCCGAAATTCGCGTTTTTTTCAAACACCACGACCTCGTGGCCCTTTTTGGCGAGGGCGTCTGCGGCCGCCAGCCCCGACGGGCCCGAGCCTATCACCGCGACCCTCATTCCCGTGCGCGAGCCGGGTTTGAAAGGCTCGACATACCCGCGCTTGAAGGCGTTTTCGACGATCTCGCACTCTATCTGCCGGATCGCAACCGGCTCCGACGGCAGCCCCGCCGTGCAGGCCGCCTCGCAGGGCGCCGGGCATATGCGCGACGTGAACTCCGGGAACGGGGAAGTCTGGGCGAGTATGCGGTAGGCGTCCCGCAGGCGGTTTTCCCGGACGGCCGCGTTGAAGTCCGGAATGTTGTTGCCGAGCGGGCAGCCCGCGCCGTGGCAGAACGGCACGCCGCAGTTCATGCAGCGCTTTGCCTGCTCCGCGACCTCCGCGGCCGCCGGGCGGATTTCGACCTCGTCGAAGTCGGACGCCCTGCCCTCGCGGTAGCCGGGGTTCAGGCGCGGTATGTCAAGGAAGTTTATGTCCATTTTACACCGTCTCCCTCGCCGGGTTATGGGCGTCGCCGCCCGACATTCTTCCGAGGGCCTTCCTGTACTCAACGGGGAACACCTTTACGAATTTCGGGAGGGAGTTTTCCCAGTCGCCGAGGATCTCCGCCGCGCGCGCGCTCGAAGTGGCGTCGCGGAACTCCTCCAGGAGCCCCCTGAGCTCCGCCTCGTCCTCCGAGCCCTCCGCGACGCTTTCAAGGTCGATGGACTGGAGGTTGCACCTCATGTCAAATGTGCCGTGCTCGTCGAAGACGTAGGCGAACCCGCCGGTCATGCCCGCGCCGAAATTGAACCCCGTGGGGCCCAGAACCGCGACGCGCCCGCCGGTCATGTACTCGCAGCAGTGGTCGCCCGCGCCCTCGACGACGAAAGTCGCGCCGCTGTTGCGCACGGCGAACCTCTCTCCGGCCTTGCCGTTCAGAAATATTTTTCCGCCCGTGGCGCCGTAGCCCACGACATTGCCCGCTATCCAGTTTTCGTCGCTGCGAATCCGGCAATCGGGCGAAAGCCTGACGATTATCTTGCCGCCCGACAGCCCCTTGCCGACGTAGTCGTTCGCCTCGCCTTCGAGGTTGAAGGTTACCCCCGCGGCGAGGAAGGCCCCGAAGCTCTGCCCGGCCACCCCGCTGAAATTGACCTTGACGGTGTCTTCCGGCAGGCCCGCGTTGCCGTACTTTTTGGCAATCCGCGAGCTTAGCATGGCCCCGACGCTCCTGTCGGAATTTCGGATACGCATGTCGAATTCTGCCGGCGTCCCCGAATCCACCGCGTCCCGGGCCTTTTCAAGAAGCTTTTTGTCGTACGCCTGCGCGAGCTCCCGGGGGGCGAGGCCGGAGCTGCGCCGCGGCAGGGAGTCGTCGCCGACGGCTTCAAAAATCCTCGAGAAGTCGAGGTTCTTCGCCTTCCAGAACTCCACCGCCCCGTCGGTTTCGAGCAGGTCGCTCCGCCCGACGGCCTCGTCTATTGAGCGCAGGCCGAGGCTGGCGAGGATTTCCCGGGTCTCGCCGGCTATGAAGCGCAGGAAATTTTCGACGTGCTCGGGCTTTCCCTTAAAGCACTTTCTCAGGCGCGGATCCTGGGTGGCGACGCCCACGGGACAGGAATTTTCATGGCATTTGCGCATCATCACGCAGCCGAGGGATACGAGTATCGTCGTAGCGAACCCGAACTCCTCCGCGCCCAGAAGCGCGCCTATTACGACGTCGCGGCCCGTCTTGATCTGGCCGTCCACCTGCACGCGGATTTTGTCGCGCAGGCGGTTCAGGCGCAGGGTCTGCTGGACTTCCGCAAGCCCGAGCTCCCACGGCAGCCCCGCGTGCTTGATGCTCGTAAGCGGCGAGGCCCCCGTTCCGCCGTCGTGGCCGCTCACGAGCACCACGTCGGCCCTGCCCTTGGCGACCCCCGCGGCTATCGTGCCAACGCCCACTTCCGAGACGAGCTTTACGGATACGCGCGCGGCCTCGTTGGCGTTGCGCAGGTCGTAGATGAGCTGCGCCAGATCCTCGATGGAATAGATGTCGTGGTGCGGCGGCGGCGATATAAGCGTGACGCCGGCGGTCGCGTGGCGCACGCGGGCGATGGTTTCGTCCACCTTGTGCCCGGGCAGCTGCCCCCCTTCGCCGGGCTTCGCGCCCTGGGCTATCTTGATCTGA
>DBGCYC010000010.1:0-6292 GCA_048390825.1 Candidatus Merdousia sp. | reverse complement strand
TAAAAGCGCTCAAACGTCTGGCTCATATCAGACCTTTTGGCGCGATACGCCGCGGCCCGCCGAAAGGGCTATTTTCCGTCTTCCGCCTTGCCGCAGATTTTTTTTGAAAACCTGTCGATTATATACCCTGCGGGAGTTCCAACCTGGGAATGGTCGAGACCCTGCAATTCAAAGACTTCCACGCGGCCGGAGAGCCTCAGCTTTTTCACGGCCGCGGCGAGAAGGAGGTTTTCCTCAACCCTCTCGGGGAATTCGATGTTGCGGTCGCCGAGAATCAGGCACAGCGGGGGAATCGGGTTGTCGAGGTTGCCGAGAAGCGCGTGGCGGTCTATCTTTGGCTTGAAGCTGTCTGTCTTGTCGCCGAGGTCGGAGCGCACTCTGAAATGGGTCGTGGCCTGGCCGCTCACGAGCGCGAGACCCGCAATATCGGTGTTTTTTATGCCGAACCTGCCGAGATATTCGGGGTTGAACCCTACCATGCCCGCCAGATACGCGCCGGCCGAATGGCCGCTGACGAAAATTTTTTTCGGGTCGCCTCCGAATTTCTCTATGTTCTTGAAGGTCCACGCCACGGCTTCGGCCGCGTCCTCTATGGCCTTTTCGGCGGACGCCTTCGGCGAGAGCCTGTAGTTGGCCGCCACCACTACGAAATCTTTCGGAAGGTTCGGCGGGAAATGTTTGCTGCCGGAAGTTATGCCGCCGCCGTGGAACCACACGAGCACGCGCCCGCCGCTTTCTCCCTTCCGATATTTGACGTCGAGCGCGCACCTTTGCCTCGCGTATTCGTCGGAGGAGGAGGTGTAGGGGACATTGTATTCGACCGATTGTCCGGAGGCGAAAAGCGCGTTTGCGAACGCGAGGGCAAGCAGCGCGGCGGGGATTTTCATTTTTTTGTATGTCATTTTTTAACGCCGGTTCTGGTCGGCGCGGCCGCCGCCCTGCGGGGGTTCGATTTGTCGAAAGGCCAGAATGCGCGAGGCTATCGGAATGTCGTTGTAGACTATTTGCAGCTCGTAGGAACCCGTCGAGTTTATCACGAGGTTTTGTATATCGAAAACTACTTCCGGCGCGTCGAGCGGCGTGTTGAAGGGAACTTTCCCGGGGAGGTCGAAAACCGTGTCGCCGTTGCCGGCTTTCAGTCGGATTCTGAATTCGACGAGCCCGCTGCCGTTGGTCAGGGAGGCGAATATGAAGAATCTCGGGAGCACGTGCGGGTACCGCGCCGCCCCTACGGAGTTGAAAAGCCCGACGAGCGTTTTCTTTCCGCTCTGCGCGTCTGTGATGACCGTGTCGCAGGCTATGAGCGACAGAACCATCGGGGTTTCAAACGAGTCGTACATGCGCCCATGCTCTTTCCGAAGAGGCCTTTTTTCAAGAAAATTTTTGTTGAAAAAACTTTTCCGCCCGCGCACTCTCTTAACGGAAAGGGGAGACTTTTCCCCCGTGAGATCTCGTATGAAACGCGCAAAGACAGCGTCCGACGCCCTCAGCGACATAGCCCTCAGGAGGTCGGCGGTTTACAAGGAGTTCCTCGCCGAGCGCGAGGAAATTCTCAGGCACAAGTGGCTCGAGTCCGAAAAGGCCGGCCACGACATAGGCTACGACAAGGCCCTCCTCGACTGGATTATGAACCACCGCGACAAGTGGCGCACTTCCTACCGCCGCGGCTCCGCCGCCCCCGGGCGTTAGGGGGGCCGCAAGCCCGCATTTTGGCTTTGAATTTCAGAGGGCGTTTTTCAGTTGATTTTTAGGCGGCCTTAACCGATATTGCTTTCAGACAGTGAACGGGGGTGCAGGAAGTGGCTATTCCCCCGGGATCAAGCCGGGTATAAGACTTCCCTTATATTGCCGGCACCTATTTTTGCGGATTTGTTTTCCTTTCCTGAAAATTCAAGTTGCCGGTTTTTTTATTTCCAATCCGGCGCGCGGCCGCGGGCGGAGTGGCTAAATTCGGGACAGGGCGAAAACCCCTTTTCAAATCTTGCTTCATTTCCGGAAAAGCGGCGCGAAAAGCTTCCATATTCAAATCCGGATATAAAATCAGCCCCAAAGCCTTCAAATATCCGGCTATTTGCCGCAATTTCCCGTTTTCAATACCGTGCTTCAAACGATAACCGCCGATAAAAAACTTGTAAAGCGGGCGGCCCGCCTGTACACAGTAGGAGTTTTTTTTACCGCAATGGGGATAATACGGAAAATATTGTGCGCGGCGATTCTCGCGGCCGCGTGCGCGCCGAGGCTTGCGGCGCAGTCGCTGCCGGAGCTCCCGAATTTCCCGGTCACGCCGCTCGGCGCGGCCGACTTTGAGGCGCTCGCAAAATCCGACACGCCCGAGGGCTGGAAGGCTTTCGCCGGGCGTTCCCGAAAGACCGCCGAAGAATTTTTCAAAAGGCAGCTTTACGACGAATCCGCCTCATGGATATATACGGCGCTCGCGGCCGACATGTTCGCGGAATACGGGGCGGAGATGCCGTTCGAGCTGAAATCGGCGATTCTCGAGGATTTGCCGTCGTTTTTCGACTTTTACGAAACAATGACCCCGTCGGACAAACCGGCGGGCGCGTGCAGAATGTTGGCCTCTATACATTCCCTGTATCCCGTCCAGTTTAAAAAGTACCGCCGCGCCGCGTACGCGCTCGCCCTTATATACGACGACGAGCCCCCGATAGACTGGCCGGAGTGCAACGTCCCGTCAAATCCCACCCGCATGAGCGTGCCGACGGAAGTGTTCTTCTATTTCGCGGAAAATCCGGCGACGCTTGTTTTCCCGCTCGAAAAGCTGACCGTCGGGGAGCTCATTTGGGTGATGGGCGTCGGCGGGCCTATGGACGAGCTCAAAAGCCTGCGCAACCCGAACATCGCCCCGTATTCCCTCGAAAAGCTCGTCGCGTCGATGAAGACCGATATGTCGAGGATTTCCCTCGGGAACTACGAGCCGTGGCCCGAGGACGTTCCCTATACCCCCGAAAACATAAAAAAGCGCGGGGGAGCGCCAATCGACAAGGCGTATTGCGCGTGGAGGACGGCCAACGCCAACGGGATCCCGTGCGTATATTTTTCGTACAGGAGCAAAACCAACCCCAAGGACGTGGAAACCGCATGGTTTGCGTACATGGCGCGCGCCGGCGTCTGGAAGTACGACGTCGGGAAGGATCACTCGGCTCCCCTTTCCGCATTTGACCGCCCCCTGAATCCGCAGACGTGGAAGCCGATCCAGATGTTCGACCTGCGCATGCTCGAGCGCAGGCACATGGCGTACAAGCAGGGGATATACTCCCTCGTGTTTCTCAGGATTTCCGAGATGCTCTACAAGTCCGGCGACTACAACTCGAGCGCGTATTTCGCGGACAAGGCCAAGAAGGCAAACGTCGAAAACTGGAAGGCATACGTGCAGTACATAATGGCGCGCGCGCGCTTCGGGGCGTCCACCCCGGAGCTCGACTCGCATTGGAGGAAGGCTTACGAGGCGTTCCGCAGGTACCCCGAAAAGTGCGTGGACATAATCGGCATGTACAGGGCCACCCTCGCGCGCAGAAACCCCAGGGAGGGCGCGCGCATATTCATAGCCGAGATGCGCAGCATAGCAAAATCCGACCCCGCGCTCGCGGTTCAGATATTCGCAGACACGCTCAGGAAGGACTTCGCCGCCCTCGACTCCAAAAACGACATATTCCCGCTTTACGCGGAAGTGATGCGCGCGGCGGCGGCGCACCCCGATATCGCATATGAGAAAATCGTAGAGCCGCTGATAGGGCTTTTCGCGGAGCAGCTCGACGACGCCGGCGCAAAGAAGGCCTTCACGATTTTCGAGTCGGCGACGCGCGCCACACCCCTGCCGCCCTCGAGACTCGACGCCGCCAGGGAGAAGCTCGCGCAAAAGTGCGCCGAGATAAGGAAAACCCGCGCCGAAGAGGCCGCATGGGCCGAGCTCGACAGGGAGGGCGAATCCGAAAATTAACGCATGGCCATTTTCAGACAGGCAGAAAATTGAATTTTATCGAAAAAGCCGGCAGGAAAATCCGCCGCGCGGCGGAGGATTTCGTCCACATGACTTCCGACATCGTCTACGACCGCGTCGACGGGTTCTGGGTTCGCGCGTACGCGGCTTTTTTGAAGGCGCTCTCGTATGCCTTCTCCGGGGCCGTCAGGCTTCGCCACCGCATGTACGACGCGCGCATTCTGCGCGACTTCCCCCTCGGGTGCACCGTTGTGGTGGTCGGGAACCTCACGGTCGGCGGCACCGGAAAGACGCCGGTTGTAGAGAAGTTCGCCCGCTCTCTATCCGAGCGCGGCAGGAAGGTCGCAATTTTGAGCAGGGGCTACAAGAGCAAATCCGAGGGCGCGCTCTCCAAGTTCGCAAGATGGCTTACGCACGGGGAGCCTCCGCCTCCGAAAGTAGTTTCCGACGGGGAGAGGGTTTTGCTGGACTCCGAGCTCGCGGGCGACGAGCCCTACATGCTGGCCCGCAACCTGCCGGGGGTCGTCGTGATAGTGGACAAGAACCGCGTAAAGGCGGGCCACTACGCCATAACCCGCTTCGGAGCGGACACGCTGATTCTCGACGACGGCTTCCAGTACCTCCCGCTGCGCGGCCAGATACAGCTGCTGCTCGTGGACAAGACCAATCCGTTCGGCAACTGCTCCATGCTCCCGCGCGGGATTTTGAGGGAGCCCGTCTCGCACCTCAGGCGCGCCTCGTACATTTTTCTCACAAAGTCCGACGGCTCCAAAGACCCGGAGCTCGAGCGCATGATTCGCAGGCACAACCCCACAGTGGAGATAATCGAGTGCGCGCACGTCCCGGAGAGGCTCGTGGACTTCGCGTCGGGGAAGTCCGAGTCGCTGTCGGTTTTGAAGGGGGCGAAGGTTTCGTGCTTTTCGGCGATCGCCGCGCCCGAAAGCTTTGAGAAATTCATCGCGGATCTCGGCGCGGAGATAGTGTACAAAAAGAGGTTTCTCGACCACCACCGCTTCGACGACGCCGAGCTCGACGGATTTTTCCGGAGGTCCGCGGAGGCGGGCGCGGAGCTGGCCGTGACGACTGAAAAGGACGCCGTGAGAATCCGCGCCGACTACGCCGCCAAAATTCCGTTTTACTACACGAAGCTGGAAATAGAAATATTAGACGGCTGCGACGACTTTGAGTCCGCCGTCGAGCGGATATGCTTCCCCAAGCGCCACGCGGACGAGGCGCGCTGACGCCGCGGGTTTTTTCTTTGCGCACTCCGCGAATTTTTTGGGCCGAATTTTTTAGGAGTTTCTTAGAAGCAATCTCGGAAGATTGGAAATTTTGCGATTTTGAGAAAGCCATTTTGCGCCGGATGGCGATTTTGTCTGCGGAAATAAAATGGGGAAGCTGCCTCCGGGCGCGAGTTCGTTAAGGAGGTCCTCTGGACTCCATATGCCCCGCCGAGTTTTCCGACCCGCGTCCGCTTGCGTTTGCATAATTCCGAAGCTCCGCCGCAGATGGATTTTATGGTCTGGGAAAGAAACCGCGTCGGCGGCGTCGAAAAACGCCACGGAAAGTCCGTCATACCCGTAGTCGCCGCCGAGTTCCACCTCGAGCGCGAGACCTCCCCCGGATTTTGAAAGCCGCCGGCGCATCGACTTTCCCGCGACCCACTTTCCGTCCGCGCGGACTTTCGGGGCGTTCTTCTCGAAATTGCTCTCGGGAAGCTTCTCCCTCTCTCAAAACGATTCTACGTGCGCTTTCTATTTGCGCCTACGTGGCTGAAAGCGTTCGGGAATGCGGCTGTTTGGAAACGGAATTTGCGGCGGCGCGCAGGGGGATAGGAATGTAAGGGCAACGGATATTTTTGGCATTCCATGCGTTGGGCATGGGGCGGTTTGGAAGGGAAGTGGAGGGGCGGGAGGGAGAGAATATTTTTTTTCCCGGAGAATATCTTGACATTGTTAAAACTCTTGTTAGTCTCCAAATTATTATGAAGACAAAACACTTTCACATTCTCACATTGTTCTGCGCGGCGGCTTTCTCCGGCGCTTCGCTGTATTCAGAAAACAGATATTTCGGCACGAGTTCCGCAACTTTTGGAAGCAATACCGCCTGGTATTCGGACGAGGAGAGGACGCAGCAGGCAATTCCGCCAAGCTATGAGGACACAGCAGTATTCTACAAGACAAAAAACGAGGCGTCTTCTTACATACCCGTTGCGTGGATAACTCAGGTTGACACTTATGTGGGCGGCATCGTCTCCTCTGGCGGCGGCACAATAAACCTCGGCAACGAGCTTCTGAACCAGGAGGTCCCCGCAAATTTCCAGGTTTACGGCAA
>DBGCYC010000009.1:0-3927 GCA_048390825.1 Candidatus Merdousia sp. | reverse complement strand
CATTGTTTAAGCTTGATTGAGTTCTGTTATTGATGGTGTACGGGTTGAAGGGAAATTTTTGGAGTATGGAGATTTTGATTATAAGGCGTATTTGACACTACGGTGTTTGTGATTGGGTGGGCGGAAAGGTTTGTTTTTATTGCGGCGGTTTAATGCCGTTTGCGCCAAAATTGTCTGGGCGGATTGGCTGCGGCGAATTTGATTTGCCGTATTCCCCCGGTGCGGATTTTGCGGCATATGCGCGCCGCCCTAAACGGCGGCGGAATCGCTTTTACGTCTTCGGCGTTACTCTTACCTTCTCTCTAATCGGCGCGGAAAGTCAGGGTTACGGTGTGGGGCTGTTTGTCTGGCGGAGGCATTAACGATATCGCCCTGAACGTTGCGACTACGGAGTTGTCGAAAGCGGCGTTGCCGCTGCCTTTTAGAATTCGCACGTCGGATATCGCACCGTGTTTTGAGACTTTAAACGATATTTCAGCCTCGAGCGGTTCATAAACGTCCTGCGGGGAGACCCAGTTGCGTTTCGCCGTCAGGTTTATGTATTGCGTGTAGGCGGCGAGCTCGTTTTTCATCGCGGCCCCCGTTGTCGCGGACGCCGATATTTTTGCGAGGCTGTCGAGGTTTGAAAAATTTGCGGAAACTTTCCCGACCGCGACTTTGCGCGTCGTCGTACGCGGCTTGGAGGGCTTCGCCTTTCGCTTGTCTGGATTTTTCTTTAAGAACTCCTCGTAGGAGACTTTTTTTTGCGGCTTCGGCTTGGGAGACGGGGCCGGTTTGGGTGCGGTCGCGGGTTCCGGCTCAGCCTTCGGAGTCGGTTCCGGTTCGGGTTCGGGTTCCGGCTCGGGAGTTGGATCGGGAAGTTTCAGTTTTTCGAGTTTTTCGAGCTTTGGCCGCTCTATCTCAGTCGGCGCGGGTTCCGGAGCCGCGGGCGCCGGCTGTTCCGGCGAAGGTTCCACCATGTCGAACACCGCTGGCGGGGGAGGGGGGGCGTCGGATTTGAAAACGGCCTTTGCGAACACCGATACGACGGCAGCGAGCGCGACAATAGCATGCAGCGCTATCGAGCAGTATGCCCCGAGCTTCGTATGGCTTTGCCCTTCCATCTATTTGACTTCGGTGTCGAGGTGCAGCTTGGTCAGGTTGTTGCGCTTTATGGCGTCTATGACGTCCACGACCTGCTGGTAGCGCAGGTTCCTGTCCGCCCTCAGGCTGATCGCGGGAGGCTCCGGCATTTTGGAGAGCGAGCCTAAAAGCGAGTTCAACTCTACCAGGTCCACGCGCTGTCTTCCCCAGTACAGGCTTCCGTCCTCCTTTATCGTTATGAGCTGGAAGTCTATGTCCGGGCGCGCGCTCGCGCTGTTGGAGTCCTGCTTGGGAAGGTTGACGGGTATGGTCTGCTCGAGCAGCGGGGTGCTTATCATGAATATTATGAGCAGCGAAAACGCCAAGTCCATAAGCGGCGTGACGTTCAGTTCCGTCATTGCGGCGGGCGGCGGGATTCGGCGTCTGATTTTCATTGCCTGTCTAATCGTCGAAGTCGCGTGGAGGGGTGGGGGAGTCCGGGTCGTCGTCGTCGAGCGAAAAGTCTATCGTTTCCGCCCGCTCCGCGCCTTCTGCGGCGTTTTGGAACGCCGGCGCGCGGTGCGCGGGCTCCGAAGGCGGCGCGAATTGCGGGCGGGAAGTCCGCGGATACTGCTCCCCGGTTCGCCGGCCCGCCGGCGCGGAGGCCGTCCCGGCGTATGCTGCGGACGTGCGCATTTGCATCTCGATTATGTCGGAAACCAGGCTTGCGAAGTTTTCGGTTTCCGTCATGAGCTCGCGCGATTTGCTCGTGAGGTAGTTGTAGCCGAACACCGCCGGAATTGCCACGCAAAGGCCCGCGACCGTCGTGAGCAGCGCGCCCGCCACACCCGGGGCGAGCTGCTGGAGGGTGACTGACGCCTGTGCGCTCATAGACCCGAAACAGTCCATGACGCCCCACGCCGTCCCGAGCAGCCCGAGAAACGGCGCACCGCTGATCACGGTTCCCAATAGGATCATGCGCGACTCGTACTTCATAAGCTGCCGCGAGAGCGACCTCTGCAGCGCGTTGTCCACGAAAGTCATGGCGGAATTTTTGTCGTCGCTCGACGCCGCGCTTCCCGCCCCGGACTGTTCGAGCGCGGTTGCGGCGTCGCGGATAATAGCCGCGTAGGGGCCCGCCAGCCCCCTGATCGCCGCCGCGTCGGATACCGAATCGGCGCGCGCGAGGGCGCGCGCGGCTGCGGCGTTCTGTTTTTCCATTTCCGAGAGGTCGGCTTTTTTGCAGAACATCGCCCCCCACGCCAGAAGGCTGAACCCGAGCAGGACTATGACTATGACCTGCCCGGCGAAGTTCGACTGAAAAAAATAGTCGGTGAGCGACGACGCCAGCACGGGAGAGCAGGGAAAAGATGCGAATGCGCAATACATATTCGCCTAATATTTCATGCGGCGGCCAAAAATCGAGAATAATTTTCGGATATCGGCAGACTGTCTGAATTTATCCCCCCCCTCATATTCCGCGGCTTCCCGATTTTCGCGTTTCTCAAAAAAATTGTTGAAACGCGGCGGCGTTTAGTTAGCGTGCTCTTTATGCGGCGGCGTAAGGGGCCCGGGAGTTTTCCGCGCTCCGGGGCGTACGGAGAAATCCCGCCGAAAATTTTTTTAACGCAAAAAAAAGGATATAAAATGGCATCACCCAGACCTCTCAACGTAGGACTCGTAGGCGGCGGCTGCGGGGCGTTCATCGCCCAGCCCCATCAGAAGGCGATTTTCTCGGACGGCACGCGCCGCGTGACGGCGGCCGCCCTCCACCCCGACCCGAAGATCGCCATGGACGAAGCGGCCAAATGGCCCTATCCCATCAAGGGATACCCGTCCTACGTCGACATGATCAACGACCAGAAAAATCTGCCCGACGATCAGAAGCTCGACTACATTCTCATCGTCACCCCCAATTTCGTCCACTTCGACCCCGCCATCAAGGCCATTGAGGCCGGAATCCCCGTGATGTGCGAAAAGCCCCTCACTGTAAACCGCGAACAGGCCGACATTCTCGCGGAGGAGTCCACAAAGCGTGGCCTGCCCTTCGCCGTCGCCCATACATATCTCGGCCACTGGACCTCCTGGCTCTCCCGCTTCATCGTCACGAGCGGCCTTCTCGGCGAAATCCGCTGGGCAGACGCCTCCTATATACAGGGGTGGCTGGCCAAAAAGAGCGAAAAGAGCGCCAACTGGCGCACCGACCCAAAGTTCTCCGGCGGCTCCCTCTGCCTCGGCGATATAGGCACCCATGCGCTCATGCAGCTTCGCTTTGTCACCGGCCTCGATGTCGTGAAAGTCTCGGCGCACATGGAGTCCATCGTGAACAATCTTGACGACCACTCCACCGTCTATTGCGAGCTCTCCAACGGCGCAAAGGCGATGGTAAGGGCCTCGCAGATCAGCATCGGCCACAGGAACGACCTCGCGCTCGAAGTCGTCGGCTCCGAAGGCACGCTCGTCTGGCGGCAGGAAGAGTCCGAAAAGGTAAAGATCATGCTTCCCGGACAGCCCGACAGGGTCTACTGGCGCGGCAACGTCATGCCCAACGACGGATTCTTCAAGGATATCCCCGAAGAGCTCCTCAAAGAGCCCAAAATTCCCGCCGGACATGCGGAGGGCTTCCACGACGCCTATGCGCGCCTGCACCGCGAGTTTGAAAAAGACGTGCGCGCATGGAAAGAGGGCAAGCCGTTCTCCTATGACCACACTCGCTACGCAACAGTTCTCGACGGTCGCATGGGTCTCGTCTTCATAGACGCCTGCTTGGAAAGCAATAAAAAGTCCGCAGCTTGGACTCCCTTGATTTGACGAATGCTTTTGGCGAATAGCTCCGTTTCGGGGAAGGCCGCCACTGGTCACGTA
>DBGCYC010000008.1:0-8611 GCA_048390825.1 Candidatus Merdousia sp. | reverse complement strand
CTTATTCCGTAGCAACGCTGCCCCGCGCCAAAAGCATTCGCCAAATCAGCAAGCGGAAATTGCCAATCCCCTCCCAATCGCCCTTTGTTTCCGGGTTTAGGTTAGGCTCAGGCGAGTATAGGAAAGCCCCTGAGGGCGCGTGGCGTATTTGAAATACGCGAGCGCTCTCAGGGGATTTCCTAACGGAGCTCCCTCCCCAACCCCCCGGGCGCGTCAAACTGCCGCTCAGGCGAGTATTTAAGTGAGGCCGCCGGTGGGAGCGTACAAGTGGTACGTGACCAGTGGCGGCCTCACTTAAAACGGAGCATCAGCGGCAGTTTCACGCGCCCGGGGATTTCGATTAGATTGAGTTGTAGTACTCCCGGGCTTTTTTGTATATTTCGGATTTGCGGTTCTCAGCGCGGCGGAAATATTCTATCAAAGTCGCGTTCGCGTCGCGGCGCAGGCCGAGGGAGTAGAGGGCCTGGGCGTCGTAGTAGTAGGCGCGCGCCCCCCAGTATTCAAATTTGAAATACGATATGAAAACCCTTTCAAAATAGGCGTGGGCCTTGGCCCATTCGCCCTGCTCGAACCAATTTAGGCCGGTCTTGTAGAGGGCCTCGGCGGCGAGCTCGCCGCGCGCCTTTTTGTTCATAACCACTTTCAGGTACACGGCGTCGGCCTCGGAATATTTTTTCATGAGCCTGAGCGCGTCGGCCTCCGCAATCAGCGGCCAGCCCTGGCAGGCGATTTCAGGCGGGGCGAGAAACTGCGCGGTCTTGGCGAAGGCAACCCCCTTCCCATAGTCCTTTTTGGAGGTGTAATATTCGGACAAAATCAGCGCCGCGCGCCACGAAAACGGCGCGGAGGAATATCTGGAAAGGGACGCTTCAAGCGCGGGGGCGTCGAAATCTCCGGAACCGCCGGCCCGGATTTGGTCGATTTTTTCGATTTGCCCGAAGAGCGAAAGCTCCGGCTGGGGAGGGGTTATCTTTTTGCCCTCGAGAATTTCGAGGCGCGCGGCGGCGACAGCGTTCGACGGCTCCAGCCCCGCTATGTCAACGGCCTTTGCGAAGGCGTCTGCGGATATGCGCGCGTCTATGAAAATGTCGACGCCGACCGCGGACGGGTCGGCGAAACGCCTTTCGAGAGGCCCCCGGAAATATTTTAGGGCCTCTTCTTTTTTGCCGAGCCCCCAGAGGGCGGAGGAATAATACCATGCTATCTCCGAAGACGCCCCGCCGACCGCAAGCCCGGCGAGCGACTTCTCGGCCGTCTCGGGCCTGCCGTTCAGCAGTGCTATGCGCGCGCACTGTACGGCGGCGGTTGACTTCATGTCTCCGGGCGCATGGGCCGCCGCGTATTCAAAGAGCCTGATGGCGTCCGCCGAGCCCTCGTTCGCCCCGATGGAGGCGAGAAAAAACGCCGCAATACCCGACTCCGCCGAGCCGTCGAGCCCGACCTGCGAAAGAAGCTCTTTGGCCGAGGCGTAGTCTCCGCGCGCGTAGAAGGAGGCCCCGCGCTCGATGAAATCCTTTGCCGCCCCCCCGCCGGAAGCGAACGCGGCGCCCGCCGCGGCGGCAGAGAAAAATATTTTCAGAAAAATCCGCATAGTATGTCTTTTAATTCGTCCAGAGTCCTGGATTTTAAAATCTCGACGCGCGCCTTCTTGAAGCCCGCCCCGTCCCTCAAAAAGCGGATCGTCTGGCCCCGTATGTGGACTATGTTGTCCGCTGAAACGCCGGAATCCCGGCCGTCGCACATCAGCTCGGCGTAGCGCAGGGCGAGCCGCGCGCGCTCGGAGGCGGAGGGGGACGAAAATTCCTCCCCCCATATTTCGCATTTGACCCGCGAGAACACCCACGGGTTCCCGAGCGCCGCCCTGCCTATCATAAAGCCCGCGCACGCGCTGCCGCGCAGCCTTTCCGCGGAAAGCGTCTCGGCCGAACCGTTGCCGACCAGCGGAATCGAAAGGCTGCGGGCGGTACGCTCTATCAAATCCCAGTCCGCGCCTCCGGAATACCCCTGGGACTTCGTGCGCCCGTGCAGGGTTATCATCTTTGCGCCGGCGTCCTGCAATTCGAGGGCCGCGCGCGGCGCGACGATTTCGGCGGACGACCAGCCGGAGCGCATTTTTGCGGTTATCGGCGTTTTTTTGACGGCCCCCGCCATGGCGGAGACGATTTTCCCCATCAGCGGGACATTCCGCAGGAGCGCGCTTCCCGCCCCCGCCCCGACCGCGTTTGGCGCGGGGCAGCCGAAATTCACGTCTATGAAGTCGGGCGAAAGCCGCTCCTCGACGAGAGACGCGGCGTCGGCCATCTCGCGCGGGTCGGAGCCGAATATCTGGATTCCGAAAGGGCGCTCGGAATCGTCGAAAGCCATTTTTTCAAACACCCGCGCGGCTTCCGACAGGACGGCGCGGCAGTATACGAATTCGCTCACGCAACCGTCGGCGCCGCCGAATTCGCGGAAAATCCTGCGGCACGCGCCGTTCGTGTATCCAGCCATCGGCGCCAGAAAGAGAAAATTCTCCCTCAGAAAGTCCATACGACAAACCCCTGCGCCGCCTTGACGCAGAAGACGCCGACGTTGTACGCCAGGTGCGCGGCGACGCACGGGATCAGGGAGCGCGCCGCGTTTTGCGGGCAAAACCTCAAAGCGTAAAAAGCGACCGAAGATACGAATACATTGGCGGAGTCGCGGAAAGCCTTTGCGGAGAAGTCCGCGCTGAAACTTCCGTCGAAAAGCGCCCCCCCTTCGGGGACGGAAAAATTCCAGAAAAACGGGTGGCACAGCGCAAACAGCAGGGAAAATGCGAAAACGCCGCCCCACAGCGCGGCCCTGCCGCGGTTTTCGACGACGAGATACCCCCTGAACACGAGCTCCTCGACAAACGCCGCCCCGATCCAGGAGAAGAGCGCCCAAAACGAAACTTTGGCCTGCTCTCCGACCTCACCCGAGGCGATTTCCGCAAGCGTTATCCCCGACAGCAGGACGAGCCCGCAGGCAACCCCCGCCGCGGCCAGCCCCAAACCCGCGGGCCTCGCGCCCGGGAACTCCCCCCTGCGGCCCTTCCCGTCCGCGAGGAACGCGCGCAGGTCGCAGACCCACATCTTAAAGAGCCACGCCGCCGCGGCGAACATCGCAACCGAGTAGAGCGCATCGTCCTGGAACATTTCAGCTGACCGCCCCCCACGCGATTATAGCTATCTGCAAGACAACCATCGCCGCCACCAGCGCGTAGACGCCGACAAAAAACCAGTCGGTCTTATACTTTATCTCTGTCGGCGCTCTGTCGTCTTTCATGGGCGGTAATCGTCGGAAGAAGTTGAAATTTCCCGAAATCTCCCCGATCCGCCCGGATTTCGCAAGCAAAAACGCCCCCCAATTTCCGAAATCCGCCGCGCGGCCCCGGCCGGGACGCTTTGCGGACTCCCCCCGCCCGGAGCCTCCGGGCGCTTTTTCCGAAAAAAAAGTGTTGCAACACGGCGGCGGATTTTGACAATGCCTGTTTCATTTATACGATTTTTATCAACCAAAAAAAGGAATAAAAATGGCAATCAAAGTAGGCATTAACGGTTTCGGCCGCATCGGCCGCATGGTTTTCCGCGCTGCGGTAGAAAACTTTGCAAACGACATCCAGATCGTTGGCATCAACGACCTCCTCGACCCCGACTACTTGGCTTACATGCTCAAGTACGACTCCGTCCACGGCAGGTTTGACGGCGAAGTCAAGGTCGACGGCAGCTTCCTCGTCGTCAACGGCAATAAAATCCGCATCACCGCCGAAAAGGATCCCGCCAACCTCAAGTGGGACGAAGTCGGCGCCGACGTCGTCGTCGAATCCACCGGCTTCTTCCTCACCGAAGAGCTCGCCTCCGCCCACCTCAAGGCCGGCGCCAAGAAGGTCATCATGTCCGCCCCCTCCAAGGACGCGACCCCGATGTTCGTCTACGGCGTGAACGACAAGTCCTACGCGGGCCAGAAGATCATTTCCAACGCTTCCTGCACCACGAACTGCCTCGCCCCCATCTCCAAGGTTCTCAACGACAAGTTCGGCATCAAGCGCGGCCTCATGACCACCGTCCACGCCGCCACCGCCACCCAGAAGACCGTTGACGGCCCCTCCAAGAAGGACTGGAGAGGCGGCAGGGGAATCCTCGAAAACATCATTCCCTCCTCCACGGGCGCGGCCAAGGCCGTCGGCAAGGTTCTCCCCGAGCTCAACGGCAAGCTCACCGGCATGTCCATGCGCGTTCCCACCTCCGACGTTTCGGTCGTAGACCTCACCGTCGAGCTCAATAAGGAATGCACCTATGAGGACATCTGCAAGGCCATGAAAGAGGCTTCCGAAGGCGAACTCAAGGGAATCCTCGGCTACACTGACGAAGCGGTCGTCTCCACCGATTTCCGCAACTGCCCGAAGACCTCCATCTTCGACGCCAAGGCCGGAATCCAGCTCGACCCGACTTTCGTCAAGGTCGTCTCCTGGTATGACAACGAATGGGGCTATTCCAACAAGGTTTTGGAAATGGCCCGCGTGATCGCCAAGTAAGGCGGAACCCGCAACGCCCGTATTCCGTGCGGGGAAACAGGCGCGCATTTACGGCGCGCCTTTTTTGCGCCCGCGCGCCGCGCCCGGCGGCGCCCCGTTTGCACCTCTGCGAATCCAAAATCCGGAACCTTCAGCGCACGCCCGCCGGGCCGCGAGGGGTGCGGGTTCGCTTTCCCAGGCTATTGCGCGCCGCTTTTCCGCCGGAATAGAGGCGGCTAACGGTTTACCGTTTTTGCCGGAATTGCACCTTGAAAGAATCCGAAAATTCCTTAATTGGTTTTTGTATGGAAAAAATCGCATTTATCTGCACGGCCGCAATGCTTGCGGCGTTCGCCGCGGACGCGGAGATCAGAATCCCCAAAAGCGCGGAAGAGGACACCGCAAAAATAATGTCCCCAAAATATTGGCAGATATGGAACCCGGAGGTTCAGAAAAAAATCGACGCCGACATCGAGGCCAACCGCAAAGCGGACGCCTCCTTCAATGTCGGGGAAATAGAAAAGGGCTCCAAAGTCCGCGTCGAGCAGATTTCCCACGAATTCCTTTTCGGGGCGCACATATTCAACTTCGACCAGCTTGGGGACAAGGCGCTAAACGCCAAATACAAGTCGCTGTTCGGGACATTTTTCAATTCGGCCACAGTCGCGTTCTACTGGGACAAGTTTGAAATGCAGGAAGGCCGCCCCCGGTTCCGCGGCGAATACTGGGACTCGCAGGAATTTTGGGAAAAATGCAAAAACCCCAAGGAGGAAATCCACTGGCGGCGCCCCCCTGCCGACCCCGTCGTCGACTTCCTCAAAGACAGGGGCGTGCGCGTCCACGGGCACACTCTCGTCTGGGGGAACCGCTCGTACGGCATCCCCGCATGGCTCTTTGAAAAGTGCGCCGAGGGGGAGGAAAAGGAGAAGCTCGCAAAGATACTCAAATCTCCCATCAAACGCGGGGTGAAAAACGTCCCCGAGCAGTACACCGACTTCTTCCGCAAAATGACTCCGGCGGAATTTGGCGAATACATGCCGAATTTCGGGCGCAATCTTGAAATGGCGTTCGCAAAGCGCATCGCGGAGCTCGCGGAATACTACGGCGACAGGGTCGACAGCTGGGACGTTGTAAACGAGAGCCTCCAGGAATTCGCGGAAGGGAGCATGAACGCCGGAGGAGTTTTCTGCAAGAACCCCCGCTACGGCTTTATGCCAGCCGACTACACTTTCAAGGGCTTTCAGGAAGCGCGGAAACGATTCCCCGAGAGCGTAAAGCTGAACATAAACGAAAACCCCTACGGGCCCTTCTACCTCGACGAGTATGACGACCAGATAAAGGATCTGGTCTCGCGCGGGTGCAAAATCGACATAGTCGGCTGGCAGATGCACATTTTCGACCCCGCCATAATCGGCGCGATAGCCGACGGCGCCGAACCCAAAAACGCGTCCTATGAAATGCACATGCGCAAAGTGACTCCCCGGCAGATCTGGGAGGACTTCCAAAAGATAGGCTCAGCGGGCAGGCCTGTACACATGAGCGAAATCACCATATCCGCCCCCGACGACACCGAGCGCGGGCGGATTGTCCAGGCCGTAATAGCCAGAAACCTATACAGAATCTGGTTCAGCCAAAAGCCGTCCATGGGAATCACCTGGTGGAACGTGCTCGACGGATGCGGGGCCCCGAAAGAGCCGGCCATATCCGGGCTTTTCACGCGCGAGATGAACCCCAAGCCCGCGTTCTTCGCGCTCGACGAGCTCGTGAACGGCGACTGGAAGACGCGCCTCGAAACCGTCCCTGACGCCAACGGCGACATAAAATTCCGCGGATTCAGGGGCAGGTACAGAATATCGTGGAAGGCCCCGGACGGGTCGGAAAAATTCGCCGTCTACACTTTGAAATAGGCTTTTGAGGCATGCCGCCCTTCGGAATTTTCCGAATCGCGCGGGTTCCAGGCATCGCCGGGCGCGGAATCCCGGCGGGCCAAAATTTCCGCGCGCAAGGCGCCGCACCCGGCCCTTTCGCCGGGCGGCTTCCAGCCCAAATGCCGCGCGACGGCGCAATTTCCCGCTGATGGAAATTCATTGACGCGAAGCGGCGAAAAAAATAAAAAAATTGCATGAAAAAGCCGTTTTGTACGCTCGCTGCCATGCTATTTGCCTCCGCCGCGTTTTGCGGGGGCGCCTCCGAAATCGTCGGCGACCTGTCCATGCCGCCGCCCGACGACATATCCCAGAAATTCCCCTACGGCATAACCGCCAAGACCCCTCCCTACCTGCAAAAAATCATAAACAAAAAGGGCCGCGCCCCGTACCGCATGAATCTGCGCGTATTCCAGGGCTGCCCTACGATAGAGGTTTCCGACGGCGGCAGGCTGTGGGCCGCGTATTTTGCCAGCAACGAGCAAAAGGAGGGCGGAGACATGTTTCCGCCGGAGGACAAAATATTCGCCCACCAGCCAAACGATACCGTGCACGCCGCGCAATTCACCGTGATAGCCACGAGCGCCGACGGCGGGAAAACCTGGAAGGAGGCTTTCGCCTTCGACCCCTCGAAAGTCATGAACGGCTCGTCGAGCGACCCGCTGCTCTGGAAAGACGCCGACGGGAATATGCGCTTCGCGGTTGCAAGAAACATGGACGTAGGCGACAGGCAAATTGGCAAAACCGCAACCTGGGAGTTCACCATGCTCGACCCCGAAAGCGAGTCCACCGGCTGGTCGGCCCCGAGGCTCGTCTGCAAAAACAACGCCTCCGTTATGAAGCCCGCAGTGTTTCCGGACGGATCGATACTGCGCGCGGGCGACACGTTTTCAATGGGGGGCAACCCGCAGAGGGCGTTCTTTATAAAGGAATCGCGCGACGGCAAAATCGAATTCGCCTCGCGCCTCACGGACAAAAAGAGCGACCCCAGGACGACTTTCGCGGAGCAGTCGATAATCCTGCGCAAAGACGGTTCGCTGTTTTCCACGCTCAGGCAAAAGTGGAGTACCCCCATCTCCGGATTTGAATCGCGCGACGGGGGGAGGACGTGGAAGGAGGTCGGATTTCCGCTGAAAATATCCATAGACACCAAGGCCGTGCTTTTCAGGGCGAAGTCCGGCAACGTAATACTCGCGGCAAACGACGCAAGCATCGCCGAAATGAAAGACGGCAAACCGGTATTTGCGGAAGTCCGGGACGCCGACGGAAAATCCGTGAGGCCCGTGGGCACGCGCTCATGCATGACGGCTTTCATAAGCTACGACGACGGCAGGACATTCCCCAAAAAAATCCTGCTCGACGAGCGCTCCACGAGCTACCCGTCGATCTGCGAGTATAACGGGCATCTTTACATAGCCTACGACCATTCGCGCACGGGCTACAGGAAGCAGGAAATCCTGATGGCAAAAATAACGGAGGCCGATATTGAAGCTGGCAAAATCGTCAGCCCAGGATCCGCGCTGAAAATGGAGATATCCTCCCCCTCAAAGCGCGGCGGCGGGGTGAGAAAAGGCGACGGCCTCCTCTAACCGCGCTCCGGGAATCCGCCCGGGAAATATCGCCCGGCGTGAAACGCGGGAATAAAAAACGCGGCTTCCGCGCGCGGGGCGTTGCCCGCGGCTGTATCGCGCCAAAAGGTTTGATATGGTTGCGCCAAACGTTTGACCATTTTTCTA
This sequence comes from Candidatus Merdousia sp., assembly GCA_048390825.1. Classification (GTDB taxonomy): domain Bacteria; phylum Verrucomicrobiota; class Verrucomicrobiia; order Opitutales; family Intestinicryptomonadaceae; genus Merdousia. The sequence continues at coordinate 434 of DBGCYC010000008.1, read as the reverse complement.
TCACCCTGGCTGACTCCCCCGCGCAAAGGGATAGAAAAAGCCCGGCAAAGTGTTTGCAGGGTTTTTGCAGTTTTACGGGGTTTTCGTTGCAGAACATCACCCGCAGGGGCTCTCGCGGACGGTCATCTTGCAAATCCCCGTCCGCCCGTCGCGGACGATTTCCGGGGTTTGCAAACATGCCGCAAGCCGCCGCGCGCGCCTTCCAGGCGGCGTGATAGGGATTTGAGCAGCGGCTGATTTTGCCGGCCCGGCCGCCAACCTCCGCCATCGGAAGCCCGACGCCGGGCGGAGCCGGCACAGAGGCGCGGCAGGAGACGGTCTTGCGAATCTGCCGCTGACGGTTGGCCTCGCGGCACGAATATTTAAAGGTTTAGCGCGGTTAAGGGCATTTAAGCCTTCTTCATGACTTTTCCCCCAAATCACGGGGGGGGGGG
>DBGCYC010000007.1:0-16182 GCA_048390825.1 Candidatus Merdousia sp. | reverse complement strand
CCCCCCCCGCGCTGCGGGCGCAAAGCAAACCGCCGCGCGCCCGCGGGCGCGCGAATTTCCGAATGGGAAAAGACCCCGGAGCCGGGCGCGCCCGGCCTCGGGGAAACCGCCCCGCCGCCCGAAAAAGCCGGAACGGCGTCAGGAGAGCAATATCCCGCCGAACCCCCGGCCGCCGCCGGAATCTGCGGCGCCGCGCCGACGGCCCGCGGGTTCGAGCGAGGAGTCGAGCTCGTAGAGAATAGGGACGCCCGTCGGTATTTCAAACCCGGCAATCTCGTCGTCGCCCATGCCGTCGAGAAATTTGACGAGCCCCCGCAGGCTGTTGCCGTGGGCTGCCACGATGACGTCCGCCCCTCCGGCAAGCGCCGGGGCTATGCGGTCGAACCAAAACGGGAGAACGCGCGCGATGGCGTCCTCGAGCGACTCTCCGAGCGGCAGGGCCCTGAAATCGACCCCCGCGTACTTTTCCTCGAAGCGCGGATTGCGCGGGTCGTCAGGCCTGAGCATCGGCGGCCTTTCGGCGTAGCTCCGGCGCCATATCCGCACCTGCTCCTCGCCGTGCTTGGCGACAGTCTCCGCCTTATTCAGGCCCTGCAGCGCCCCATAGTGGCGTTCGTTTAGCCTCCAGCTCTTTTCGAGCGGAATCCACATTCTGCCGGAAATCCGGGAGACTATGTTCCAAGTCCTCACCGCGCGCCTTAAAACCGACGAGAATGCGGCCGTCGGGCGCAGCCCCTCGCGGCTCAAAATCCGCCCCGCGTTCTCCGCCTCCGCGGCCCCCGCGGAGGACAAATCGACATCCGTCCAGCCGGTAAACCTGTTTTCCAGATTCCACTCGCTCTGACCGTGCCTCAAAAGTATAAGTTTCGACATTCCGCTTTTGACAGCGGTAAAGCGGTTTTTGTTCGGGCCTCACGCGCCCGCCACCAGAGCCGCGAGCGAGAAGAGGGCGGCTATTGCCAACGCCCCGCGCCCCAAATGCGGATACTCCGCCCGGACGGCCTTGCGCAAAACCGCGAAAAATTCCGCGCGGGAAAGCTCGTCCCTCCAAAGGCCTCCGCCCTTCGGGGGGTTATCCGAAAACGAGCGCCCCGCGAGCGTCCAAAAGAGCGAAAACAGCGCGGCGTTTATCGCCGCGGACCCGAGTCCGCACACCGAAAACGCGCCGCCGAAAGCCCCTATGACGCCCGAAAAAACCGGCGGCAGAAACGCCGCCGCGAACGCCGCCTTCCAGACCGCGCCATATTGCGGGGCGCCCATGGGGGCGTTGCGGACGGCGCGGACGGCAACGTATATCAAGAGCCACACGGCCGCGAGCGCCGCGCACGAGAGCGCCGACGAATTGAGGACGAAAACGAACGCCCCGGCCACGCCCCTCAGCGCGTGCGAGGCCGCCGCCGCGCGGGACTCGAACGCGAATTCCGTGCCGCTCCAAAGGGTTTCGGCCGCGCGGCACGCGAACCTCCACGCCCCGAACGCAAACCCGGAAAACGCCCCCGCGAGCACCCCCAAAATCAGGGTTCGCCCGACGAGCGATTTTGGAATGGCGCATATCCGGGCCAGTCCGCTATGGTTCGCATTTTTCACGCGCCAAACATCGCACGGCCCGCGCGGAATGCAAGCGTATTTTGGCGCGTAATGTCAAAATATTCCAAATAAAAATTACTTGCGTGCATTGCAATTTTTGAATACTTGCCCTAACATACAAACGCTTAAACGCATATCGCACAAAAGGAATACATATGACAAGAAATGACTTTATAAAGACGGCGGCCCTCGCGGGGGCGGCGGGGCTTGCCATGCCGAAATTCTCCTTCGGCGCAGCCAAAGGCTCCGACAAAATCAAAGTAGCCATCGTCGGCTGCGGCGGCAGGGGCACCGGCGCGCTCGGGAACATGCTGTCCGCAGACAAGAATATCGAAATCGTCGCCGCCGGGGATCTCTATTCCGAGAGAATCGCCGCGTGCGCCGAAAGCGTCAAAAAGGCCGCAAAGGGCGCAGGGCTCAAACCCGACGAAATCTGGAAAGTCTCGGCCGACACCTCTTTCACAGGGCTCGACGCCATAGACAAGGTTTTGCAGACCGACGCCGACGTCGTCGCCCTCGTCACCCCTCCCGTCTTCCGCACGTCCCACATTGAGAAGGCCCTCAACGCGAACAAGCACGTGTTCGCCGAAAAGCCCATCTGCATCGACTGCGTACAGCTCAGGAAGATATACGACGAGCTCATTCCCCTCGCCGACAAGAAGGGCCTGAACGTGCTCTGCGGAACCCAGATGCGCTACCAGACCGCCATAAAAGAGGCCGTCGACCGCGTGCGCGACGGGCAGATAGGCGACATCACCTCCGTAGTCTGCCTGCGCTACGAGCCCGACTACCTCACCGGCTGGTACGAGGTTCCCGGCAGCCTCGAGCCCGACGACGTCCGCTACCAGCTGCTCAGGTGGCTCGCGTTCACATGGACGTCCGGCGACCAGTTTGTCGAGCAGTACATTCACAACCTCGACCTCGCGCTCTGGGCGATAGGCAGGCTACCCGCCGAGGTCGTCGGCAGCGGCGGCAGGCAGACCGACATTCCCTATCCGAAATTCGGCGACAGGCAGTCGAACACGCACGCGCACTTTGAATTCGACGGCGGAGTTTCTCTCACGGCGGCGTGCCGGCAGGAAAACGGGACTTCGCCATTCAGCCCGCTCAAAGTGTACGGCACGAAAGGGGTCTTGGACATGACTTTCGGGAGACAGACCATAACGGGCGAAAAGCCGTGGAAATCCGAAATGCCCAAAAAGCAGGCGCTCGTCTGCGAGCACGAGGCCCTCTTCGGCGCGCTCAGGAGCGGCGGGCACCTAAACACGATGAAGCAGTGCGCGGACTCGTGCTTTGTAGCCATCGCCGGGCGCGAGGCTTCCTACGCGGGCAAGAGGGTCAAGACCGCCTGGTTCAGGGAAAAATCCAGGCTGAGCCTGCTGCCCGAAAATCTTTCGCTCGACGCTAAAAAGCCTGTCGCGCCTATACCGAACCCGTCGAACTACAAGCTCGTATAGGACTGCGAAGCTTCCCAAAACGCCGCCCCAATCCCGGGAGCGGCGTTTTTTGCGCGCACGTCCGGGGAAGCCTTCGCGTTCGCCGCCGACAAGCTTGCGGGCAATCCCGTCCCGGGCGGCCCCGCCCCGCGGACTTCGCGGCCCCGGGCGCCGGAGAACCGCAGGCCACAATATTATTGAAAACGGGAGAAAATTCCTGCAATCTCGTCCCATTATGACATCTAACGTACTGACAGATATTATAGTGTTTGCCGTATTCGTAGTGGCAGTCGTGGCCCTCGGGCTCTACAAGAGCCGCGGCGAAAACGGAAGCGAAGGGTACTTCCTCGCCGGCCGCGGTCTCACGTGGTGGCTGATAGGCATATCGCTCATCGCCGCAAACATCTCAACCGAACAGTTCGTGGGTATGAGCGGCAGCGCGTCGGGCCTCTCGGGGCTGGCAATCGCAAGCTACGAATGGATGGCCGCCATCACCCTCGTATTCGTGGCGTTCCTGTTCCTGCCGAAATTCCTAAAAAGCGGCATGTACACGGTTCCGCAGTTTCTCGAATACCGCTTCGACGCGCTCTCGCGCTCCGTCATGTCCTTCATGATGGTCGTAGTGCTCGTACTCGTCAACATCACGGCCGTCATATACTCCGGCGCGACCGTCGCCGACACGGTTTTCGGCCATAGCGCGGACCTTCCGATAGACCTCGACGTCGCCGCGTGCTGCTGGGCAATCGGCCTTATAGCGGCGGTATACGTCTGCGCCGGCGGCCTCAAAGCCTGCGCGTGGGCCGACCTGCTCCAGGGCACCGCCCTCATCGTCGGAGGGGCGCTGATTGCGTACTTCGCCTTCGCCGCCTTCGCCGCGAAGCCTGTGGCGGAAATAGCGACGACCTCGGCGGTATCGCCGGAAACGCTTTCTTCGCTCTCCGACGCCGGGGTGTTTGAAAAATTTTTCAAGCTCAACACCGACAAGCTCACGATGTTCATGCCCGCCGACCACCCGGAAGTACCGTGGACGGCGCTGATTATCGGCCTATGGATTCCCAATTTCTACTACTGGGGCTTCAACCAGTACATAATCCAGAGGACGCTCGGGGCCTCGAGCCTCGCGGAAGGCCAGAAGGGCGTGATATTCGCCGCCGGCCTCAAGCTCATAATTCCCTTCATCATCGTTATCCCCGGAATCATCGCCTTCAACCTCTTCGCCGCCGAACAGGCCAAGAGCGCAATGAACGACCAGAAGATTCTTGCGACCAACGCCGGCAACTACTCCATAGTCTACTTCGACATGATGGAGGCGATGAAAAAGCCCGTGAACGCCAAGGACACCGTCGCGCGATTCACCTACACCATACAGAAGTCGGAAGCCCCGTCCAAAGTCGCCGTGGTATCCGAGGCCGAGGCCGGCGCGCTCTACGACTCATACAAGGCCGCCAAAGCCGACGGGTCGCTCGCCAGGGTTCGCTTTGAGTACGACGACGGATGGGCCAAAACCCACGGCGGCGAAAACGGGCCCAAGGTTCTCATCGACCGCTGGAACCAGAAGCGCGCCGCGACAAACGGCGGAAGCGACGCGGTCGTCAAAAAACTTTACGGCTACAAGTACGACTCCGCTTTCGGGCTGCTCATCAGCAAGGTTCTCCCCGAGGGATTCGGGCTGAGGGGCTTCATATTCGCCGCGCTCCTCGGCGCGGTGGTGAGCTCCCTGGCGGCGATGCTCAACGCGGCCAGCACCATATTCACGATAGACATCTACAAGAAGTTCATCGTCCCGAACGCGGGCGACAGGCACCAGGTTCTCGTCGGCAGAATTGCGGTAATCGCGTTCGCGGTAATAGGCTGCATTGTCGCCCCGATGCTCGCCAACCCGAAGCTTGGCGGCGTGTTCACGTTCATACAGGAATTCCAAGGCTACCTCTCGCCGGGAATTCTCGCCGTGTTCATATTCGGAATGTTCTCCAAGAGGGCCCCGCGCTTCTCCGGCGCCATCGGCATACTTACGAGCCCCGTGGTCTACGGCTTCCTGCAATGGCAGTTCGGCGACATAGCCTTCCTGAACAGAATGGCCATCACCTTCGCGTGCTCGCTCGGCATAATGGCCGCGCTCACGCTCTTAAAGCCGCTCAAACAGGACATAGAAATGCCCGTGAACACCTCGATGGACCTCTCCTCCTCCACGGGCGCAAAAATCGGCGGCGCCGCGGTGCTGGCAATAAGCGCCATGCTGTACTTCATATTCTCCGGACTCTGGTTCTAAAAAGACCGGAACCAAAACGGGCGCGGGCGCTTTGCCCGCGCCTTTTTTTGTCTGCATGCCGAAAAATCCCGCATATTGATGTTTGAAATATGAGATTGGAGACGGGAAATGGCGGGAGGGAAATTACGGGAATTTAAAGGCTTTGGGGCGGAATTTGGGCCCCCTGATTTGGGTTTGGAAACTTTTTGCGCCGACACCTCCAAATGAAGCAAGATTCGGAAAGGTTTTTGCCCTGCTCCGGGTTTTGGCGCCAGCCTGCGACACGCGCCGGATTGAAAAAAGCCCCTGCAACGGACTTGCAGGGGTTTTGAAAGTCACTTGCAGCGCCGTATTTTTCGCGCGGCATAGACGCCGTCGCCGGAGGAGATACTCCGGGTGTTCCGCGAACTCTATCATGGCAAGGTTGGCAATATCGACAAGGTGTTCGCGGCTGCGGCCGTCGCGCAAGTCGCGGTTCCCGGATAGTAGAATTATTCTGGGGAACGCCGGCCAGCGGAAAACGGGAAATGTAGTTTTACCCCCATTGCGCAATGCGAAAGCTTTGTGTCCGGGCATAGGACAGACGCCCGCACCTGCGAAGCGGGTTTGAGGCGAATATGAAAACCCCAATTCCCATTAAAAAAGGAGGATTCGCACGCAGACAGAAAAACCAACCGCATGGCTTCCCCGGATATGTCCGAAAAGCTTTTGGAACGCGATACGGGCGGAAATTGCGCGCTTGTTTTTTTGCGCGCGCCGGCCCGCGGACGGCGGAGGAATATGCGCTCCGCCCAGAATTCCATCGCGTTTAAACGCATTGAAGCCGGCAGCGGATTCCGGCTTGGAGACGCAAACACTTCCCGCGCCGCTTCAAAAAACGAAGCTGGGAAATATTGCATGTTGAAAAAGTTTGCAGGCCGCGCGCAAGGCGTTTGAAAACCCCTCCGCAGGCATTCGGGAAAATTTTCCGCCCGCGCGCGCAGATAAAGTTCCGCAAACGCACCATTCCCCAAAATTGTCCGGAAGCGTTCCCGGAATCAAATTCCGTACCGGCACGGATTGCGAAAGCAAGAGGCGGGCAACAGCCCATTCCGCAAGCGCGACGGTTATGCGTCAGGCCCCGCGGGATTTGGCAAAAAATCCGCTCGCGGCGGCGCAGTCTTCGGCGATTTGCGCCTTCAGCGCGTCAAGGCTCTCAAACTTCCTCTCGGGCCTCAAAAACTTCAAAAATTCCGCCCGGATTTCCGCGCCCGTCCCGAAACCTGGGGGCTCAAATAGATTGGCCTCCACGACAGGCCGCGCGAGCCCGCCCGCCGACGGCGCCACGCCGTAGTTTGCAACCCCCTCGAAAGCGCGCCCGCCTTTCCAAATGCGCGCCGCGTAGACGCCGTAGGGGGGCCTGCACTCGGGCTCCCACGGCAGGTTCAGGGTTGGAAAGCCGATCTTCCTCCCGAGCCGCTTTCCGCCCTCCACTTTTCCCTCCGCAACGTAGCTCCCGCCGGCGAGCCGCGCGTACTCGGGCATGTCGCCCTCCGAAAGGCAGCGGCGCAGGCGCGTGGAGCTCACGCGCTCCCCGTCGCGGAACAGCCCCTTCACCGCCCTGTACTTCCAGCCGTTTTTGCGGCATATCCCGCGCAGGGCGGCGCAGTCGCCCGCCGCATCCCTGCCGAACAGGAAGTTTTCGCCCGTGACGATGCCGCGCAGGGCCGGGAATTTTTCCCTCAAAAAATCCGCGAAACCGCCGGGGCTGAGGGCCGCGAAGTCCCTGTCAAAGCGCTTGAAGAACACCGCGCCGAGCCCCGCTTCGAGAAAATGCTTTGCGCGCAGCCCGGGCGGATATATCATCTCCACGGGTGGGCGGCCCATTGGGATAACCCTCGACGGGTGCGGGTCGAAAGTCAGCGCGCCCGCGAGCGCGCCCTCCGCGCGCGCGGCCTTTTCGGCGCATTCCAGAACCCTGCGGTGGCCGAGGTGCAGGCCGTCGAATATGCCGACCGCCAGAACGCACGGCCCGGCAAAATCCGCCATTTCGTCGATCCGCCAGACTCCGCGCATGGGGGGCTAAAAGGCGAAACTCGGAACCGCCGAGCGCACGGGGATTAGAATTTTTCTGACGGCGCTCGGGTTCATCTGGGCGAGCTCGTCGAGCGTGACGGCGTCGGCGACGTCGAACTTGTCGCTCGAAACCCTGCGCAGGGCCGTCATGCGCGCCCCGCAGCCTATGCGTTTGCCGAGGTCGTGGCAGAGCGTGCGCACGTAGGTGCCCTTGCTGCACGACAGGACGAACCGGGCCCTGGGCCTGTCCCACGAAAGGAGCTCAAAGCGCGAAACCCTGATGAAGCGCGGCTCGCGCGCCACATTCTGCCCCTGGCGCGCAAGCTTGTAAAGGGGAATTCCGCCGACTTTCTTGGCCGAAAACATCGGCGGGGTCTGGTATTGGTCGCCCAGAAACTGCGCCATGTGGCCGCGCAGGGAGTCCTCCGTAAGCCCGTCGGGGACGGGGGATTCGGCCACGACCTCGCCGTCGGAGTCGTGCGAATCCGTCTCGACGCCGAGCTCAAATTCACCCTCGTAGGTTTTGTCGAGGCTCATGAGGTACTGGGACGCCTTTGTCGCCTTTCCGACGAGCAGCACGAGCAGCCCGGTGGCGTTGGGGTCGAGCGTGCCCGCGTGGCCTATCGAGCGCATTTTGAGTATGCGGCGCGCCCTGTCCACCACGTCGTGCGACGTGCAGCCAGCCTCCTTGTCTATCAGGAGAATACCCTCGTAGTCTGAAATCTGCTGTTTTTGCATCTCTTATTTCTTTCGTGAATCGTATCCGCGCAGATGTTCGCCGATTATCGAAACGATCTTTTCCCTGAACCCTTCGAGCGTCTCGCCCTCGGCGGTAAATCCCGCCGCCGCGAGGTGCCCGCCGCCGCCGAAGCGCGCGGCTATCTCGTTAACGCGCATGTCGGGCGTCCGGGCGCGCAGGCTGCCCTTGACGCCGTTGGGCATCTGTTCGAGAAGCAGGGCGATTTCAACGCCGTCTATCGAGCGCGCGTAGTCCACGAGCCCGTCGCTGTCGGCTTTTTCAGAGCCGGTCTCTTCAAATATCCCCGCCTTCAAAACGCCAACGCACGCGCGGGAGTTTTCAAAGAGCTCGAGAGTTTCGAGGAAGCTGCCGAGCAGCTTCAGCCTGCCCATGGTCTCGCGCTGGTAGAGCTCCTCGGCCACCTTCGCCGCGTCCGCGCCGCATTCCAGCAGGCGCGCGGCTATTTCAAAAGCGGCCGGGCGCGCCGAGGGGGTCGTGAACTGCCGGGTGTCGGTGACTATTCCCATGTAGAGGCGGCCGGCGTTTTCGGGGGAAATTTCAAGGCCGGCGTCGAACGCCATTCCGGCGATGAGTTCGGCCGTGGCGCTCGCAGACGGGTCTATGAGGTTTATGCGGGCTGACGAATTGTTGGAAAAGTGGTGGTCTATGCAGCCCAGCGGCGACGGAAACCTTTCGCACAGGCGCAGGTTTGTGCGCGCGTAGTCGGCGCAGTCCACCGTCACGACCTCAAACGACGGGTCGTCGAACGCCCCGGCGTCGAGAAATTCGCGGCCGTGCGCGAAGCTTTTATAGAGCCGCGGGAGCGGGTTCTGGTTTACGCAGACGACCCTCGCCGCCCCCGCGCCGGACAGTATGTCCGCGAGCGCGAACTGCGACGCCGCGCAGTCGCCGTCGGGGCGCATGTGGCCGGCCACCGCGATGTTTCCGCCGCGGCAGGCGCCGAGAAGCGCGCGAAAGGGCCCTTCGAGTTCCGGAAAAAATTTCTTCATGGCCGTATTCCCGTATTGGCGCGGAAAAAAACCGCGGACGCTATCCCCGCCCGCCGCCCTCCCGCGGCCCTCCGGCGTCGAGCCCGTCCATTACCGAAAGGATTTTCATTCCCCTCTCTATGGACGGGTCGTAGGCAAATTCGAGCTCCGGGGTGTATTTAAGGACGACGTTTTTGCCGAGCATTTTCCGCAGTTCGCCGCGCTTTGACATGAGGAATTTCGCGGCCTTTGCGGCCTCCTCTCTCCCCCCGAGAACGGAGTAGTACACGCGCGCCCTTTTCAGGTCGGGGGACACGTCGGCCTCGGTGAGCGTTATGCGCACCGACTCCGAGCGCCACCTGCCGTGTATTATTCCGCTGAGCTCCCTCTTGACGAGCTCGCCGACCCTTATCTTGCGTTCACCCATTTTTCAATTCCGTAAAATCCGGAGCCCCTCCCGGCGGGAGACCGCCGTCAGAGCTCCGGCCTGATTTCGAGTATTTCGAAGCACTCTATCACGTCGCCGGGCTCAAAGTCCGAGAAGTTGTTGAGCGTTATGCCGCACTCGTAGCCGGCGCGAACCTCCGCGACGTCGTCCTTGAACCTCTTGATCTCGGCGACCCTTCCCTTGGAGATCTCCCTGCCCTTGCGGAACACGCGCGCGAACTTGCCGTTCTTGACGATTCCCTCGGTGACCATGCAGCCGGCAACCTTTCCGCCCTTGGAGATGTTGAAGAGCTGCCTGACCTCCGCCGCGCCGAGCTTGTTCTCGCGCAGTTCGGGATCGAGGAGGTTTTTCATGGCGTCCTTGACGGTGTTTATGAGCTCGTAAATTATGTTGTGGGAGACGATTTCCACGCCCTTGTGTTTGGCCAGCCCCGCAACGCCGTTTTCCTGCTTGACGTTGAACGCCACTATCGACGCCCCCGCCGTCGCCGCAAAATCGACGTCGTTCTTGGTTATCTGGCCGACGGAATCGGCTATGACTTCCAGGCCGACCTTGTCGCTCCTGATGTCTTTGAGACAGGCGACGAGCGCCTCGACCGTCCCGGAGACGTCGCTTTTTACGACGCACTTGTAGACTTTGTGATCCTTGTTTTCGATGGCGGCCATGAGCTCCTCAATGCTCGCGGGCGGGGTTTCGACCTCGGCGGACTCGCGCAGTTTGCGCTGGCGGAGCGCCTCTTCGGCGAGGCGCTTGGCCTCCCTGTCGTTTTCGGCGCGCTCGAACGAATCCCCGGCTTCGGGGGCGCCCGTCCAGCCCATCACGAGCGCCGGAGTCGACGGGGCGGCCTCCTTCATTCGCCCGCCCCTGTCGTCGATGAGCGCGCGCACCTTGCACCAGTTTTCGCCGCAGACGACGACGTCGCCCGTTTTGAGCGTGCCCTGCCTGACGATAACGGTTGAAGTCGCGCCCCTGCCCTGTTCGAGCTGGCTCTCAATGATGACGCCCTCGACGGACGCCTTCGGGTTGGCTTTAAGCTCCATTATCTCGGCCTGCAAGAGGACGAGCTCCAGCAGCTTGTCGATGTTTTCGCCCTTCAGCGCCGAAACCGGCGTGCAGAGCACTTCGCCGCCCCAGTCTTCGGAGGTGATCCCGCGCTTCTGCATCTGCTGCTTCACGCGGTCGACATTCGCGCCCTTGGCGTCCATTTTGTTTATGGCCACCACTATCGGCACGCCCGCCTTCTGCGCAAAGCTCAGCGCCTCGTCTGTCTGCGGCATGAAGCCGTCGTCGGCGGCCACGACGAGAATCGCTATGTCGGTGACATTCGCGCCCCTCTCGCGCATCTTGGAGAACGCCGCATGTCCGGGGGTGTCGAGGAATGTGATCTTTTTGCCGTTGCAGGAAACCTGATAGGCGGCCGTGTGCTGCGTGATTCCGCCGGCCTCGCCGGCAACAACGTTCGTGCTGCGAATGGTGTCGAGCAGGGTTGTCTTGCCGTGGTCGACGTGGCCGAGTATGCAGACGATGGGCGGGCGCGGAACGTAATTTTTAACGTCGTCCTCTGGCTTTTTGGCGGCTTCCTTCTTCTTCGGCTGCTGCTGTTCGCCCCTGTGCCTGATGTCGAGGTCGAAACCGTGCTTCCTGGCGATTACTATCGCCGTCGCGTCCTCGAGCGACTGGTTCATGGAGGCGAATATGCCCATGTCCATGAGCTCGGAAATCAGCCTGAACGGCTTCAAGTCCATCGCCTTCGCAAACTCGCGCACGATGATGGGGGCCTTGAGCTGGATTGTCTTAAATTCCTTTTTTTCCGCGGGCTGCCGGCAGGCGTCGGCAGGCTGCGGCGGAACGAGCGGCGCCGGCGACCTGCCGGGCATCGGCGGAACGGCAGGGGCCGCCTTGGAAACCGCGGGCGGAACAAGGGGTGAAGCCGCGCGGCCCCCCGGGACGGGGGGAGTCGCCGGGGCGGGCTTGCGCGGGGCCTCCTTCTGCGCATCGGGCTTCTGGCCGAACTTTATCACGACTTCCGGCTGGACTTCACGCTTGGGGGGCTGGGGAGGCCTGACTTCCGGCATCGCAATTTTCGGACGCGGCGCGGGCATCGGCGGAACGGCAGGGGCCGCCTTGGAAACAGCGGGCGGAACGAGGAGTGAAGCCGCACGGCCCGGAGCCGGCGGAACCGACGGGGGTTTCCCCGGAACCGGCGGCACGGGCGGCGCCGGCCTCTTGGCAAACGGGGGAGGCGCGAGCGGCTCCGGCTTTTTTTCGGAAGCTTTGGCAGGCGCCGCGGGGGCCGCCAAAGCGGCGGGCTGCGCTTCCGGCTTTGCGGCCGCCGGCGCGGGCGTTTCCACGGGCGCGGCGGATTCCGCATTTTCGGAAGCGCCGGCCTCCGCGGAGCCGGAAGCGTCCTGAGCCTCTTTCGCGCCCGCCGCATGCGCGGCGAAATCCTTGCCTATCGCCTCGGCCGTAAACGGGTCGATTGCGTTGGAGGGAGTTTTTATTTCCAGATGGTATATTTCCTGGCGCTTATTGATGAAGTCAATCAGCTCCCTGCTCTGGACGTTGAGCTCTTTTGCCAATGCGTGAATTCTAATGCTCATGAAAACGCGGTTCCTTTTTGTGAAAATTGACGGCGGCGCCGCGGCGCGCTGCGCCTACTGCCTGTACTCGCCGATCTGGGCGAGTATCGACGCGGCCTCGTCCTCGGAAAATCCCATGTCGACGAGGTCGGAGAGCTCGACGCCCTCGAAGGCCTCGGAGCTGTTGATGCCGTTGCCCGCCAAAATCGAGGCCTGCTGCTCGGTGAGGTTGGGCAGTATCTGCCCGAGGCTGCCCGCCGCCTGCGCGAGCTTTTCGCTCAGGCCGACCTCGCCGGATTCCTCCTTTGCGATTTCGAGCTTCCACCCGAGCAGGCGGGAAGTGAGCTTCGCGTTGGAGCCGCGCTTGCCTATGACGATCGAAAGGTCGGCCTCGGAGACTTCAAACGATATTTTCCTCTCGCGCGCGTCCACCCTGACGTTTTTGGCGACGGCGGGCTTTATGCACTCTTCGAGGAGCGACTGGGGGTCGGGGGAGAATTTTATCACGTCGATCTTCTCGCCGCCGAGCTCGCGCACTATGCTCTTTACGCGCGAGCCGCCCGCGCCCACGCACGCGCCAACGGGGTCTATGCGCGGGTCGGAGCTCGAAACCGCGATCTTAGTGCGGTACCCGGGCTCGCGCGCCATCGCCTCGATTTTGACCGAGCCCTCGGCGATTTCGGAGACTTCGAGCTCGAACAGCTTTTTGACGAACTTGTAGCTGGCGCGGCTGAGTATGATTTCGGGGCCGCGCGGGGTGGTCTCGATTTCGAGCAGCAGGCAGCGGATGCGCTCGCCCTGGGCGTAGTCCTCGCCGGGGACGGACTCGCGGCGCGGCAGGAGGGCCTCCGCCTTGCCGAGGTCGACTATGGTGGTTCCCTTTTCGCGGCGGCGGACGACGCCGGTTACGATGCTGCCCACGTCCCCCTTGTACTCGTCGAAAATCCTGTCCTTCTCAAACTGGCGGACTTTCTGGATTATGCTCTGGTAGACGTTCTTTGCGGCGATTCGGCCGAGGTTGGAGAGGTCGATTTCGCGCTCCACGACGTCGCCCACATGCGGGTTGTCGAGATAGAGCCTGGCTTTGTCGAGATGTATTTCGGTCGCCGGGTCGGCCACGCTGTCGGTGACCGTCAGCAGCGCCCACGACTTCAAAGCCCCCGTCTTGGGATTTATTTCTATCTTCAGATTGTAGCCCGCCTGCGCGCCCTTTGAGGCCGCGTTGCGAATCGCCGAGGCGATGGATTCTATCATGTCGGCGCGGCTTATCTGCTTCTCTTTTTCCATATATTCGAGAATCGCCAATATTTCGCTGCTGTTGCTCATAGTTTTTTCCTTTAAATAGATGGTGCGGGCGGACTCCGCGCGCCTTTGCGCACTGACAAAAAAAGCGGGCAAAAGCCCACCGACACGGAGAGTCCCATTTTTCTTGCCATTAATATTGTGCGGCAGGGGGCTCCTGTCAACCCCTTTTTCTCCGTCCAAAACCGCGCCCCAACCGCGCCCCTTTCCGGCGGACGCCGGCGAATATTGTTGAGCGGCGGGGAAATTTTTCCGATAACAGGGCGCATGAAAAGAATATTGTCTTGCGCAACCGCTTTACTCGCCATCGCGTGCGCGACCCGGGCCGGGACGGAGGCCGCGAATCCGCCGCCGGCCGAACTGCGCCTCGACGCCTCCGACGCGAAGAAGATGCAGGACAGCTTCATGAAAATGCTGTCGTCGCTCGACGGGGCCATGCAGCAGAAATTCGCGGCGGCGATGGCCACCATCGGCGTATATTACATGCAGGACGCCCGCAGGGGCGGAAACGAGGGAATGGGGAAAGCCATAGACGGGAAGACCGCCGACGAGATCGTCGCACTCTCGCGCAGGCTGTTCCCGGGGATAAAGCAGAATACGAAAATCATAGACGGTTCGAGCCGGGACTCCTTCGGCAGAAGCGTCGCGGAAATACTCGTATCCCTGCCACCCGATAGGCAGACGGCGTTTTCGGAGGCCGTAGCAAAAGTGATGTACGACAACCGGAAGGCGGAAAAAAGCGAGGAGGAGACAATGAAGCGCCTTGACGGGAAGAACGCCGAGGAAGTAATAGAGCTCGCCACCGGGATTTCGACGCCCTTCGACAATCCGTCGGCATCCACCCCGAAAGACTATTCTCTCCGCGAAATGACAAAGGAAGAAGTCGGAAGACTGAAAATGCCGGACGGCGGCAAAGCGCTCCCCGACTACGAGTCCAACCTCTCCCCCTCGTCAATAATAGGGAAATAGGAGCCGGAGGCCCCGCGCGCCGCCAGGCGGCAAAATCCGCAAAATGGGCTACTTCATGCAAATCAGAGCCTCGCGGCCCGACATGCCCCCGCGCACCCCGAGAGCGGCCGCGGCGGAGCTCGCCGCAACGACCGGCTTTTCGAGCATCTGCTCAAAGCTTCCGACGCCCGTCACGACGGCCAGGGCGTCGCCGAGCTTTTCCGCAGTCTCGACTTTCAGGTACCCGCACGCGAGCATTCCCGAACCGGAGCGGATCACGAGCAATGAGGCGTTCGGGGTAGGTATCTCATAGGCGTCACAGGACATTCCGTCCACAAAAATTTTTTTCATATACGCTTTTCTCCATTATTGACGAATTAAAAAGAAGTTTGAACATTATGCCGAAAATATCGTTCTAAAAAAGGAAATTTATGAAAATATTAAACTGCGCAATATCCATAGCGGCCCTCGCATGCGCGGGCTGTTCAAACTGCGAAACCGAAACGCAATCCGCCCGGTGCGCCGCGGCGGCCTCCCAAGCTTCCGCCCCGGACTCCGGAACCTCGCTGGACGCGCGGCTCGGCGGCACGTTCTGGACGCCAACCTTTCTGAAAGACCAGGGCGGCGCGAAACGCCCCTCGGATTCCGACGACGGCTGGGGGCCGGTGTTCATAGGATTCGGCGCGGACGGCAAGGTGAACGGAATGTCGGGCGTCAACCTCTTCGGCGGCTCCTGCAAAATCGGCGCGGACGGCTCGGCGGAATTCTCGCAGATGTTCTCTACGCGCCGCATGGGCCCATTCATGGACTACGAAGCCAAATTCCTGTCCGCGCTGTCGCAGACCGACAAAATATCGCTGTCAGGCGGGGAACTCGTATTCTCAAAGGGATCCGATACGCTGGCAAAGTTCAGGCAAATAGAAAATCCGAACAAAAAATGACAAACGCAAAACCCGTGATAGTGCACGCAGGCCTGCGCGTCAAAGACGGAACGGCCGACGAGTTTATAAAGCTCGCGTCCGCCGTCGTCAAAGAGACGAGGAAAGAGCCCGGCTGCATAAAATACGAATTTCTCCAAGACGTTTTCGACAGGCAGACTTTTTATTTTTTCGAGGAATACGCCGACGAAAACGCCTATCAGGAACACCGCACAAAACCCTATATGACGGCCTTCCGCCCCGAAAGGGAAAAGCTCTTGGACAAATACCTCGGCGTGAGAATAATGTCCGAAAGGTTCATCTCATAAAATCAGCCCCGCCAACGGGCGCAAGAGAGGCAATAGCACTTCCAAACGCAAAGCGCGCAGGCCATTGAAGGGGGCGGCAGTGCCGCTTCCATAGAAGGCGGGCGCGAGGTACACCAACCATTGAAGGGATCCTTACGGCGATTGCTTACGCAATACGCCTATCCCCGCAGCAAGGTGCCGCTTCCATGGAAGAGGTAAAACCCCTTACGGCGATTGCTTGCGCAATACGCCTATCCCCTTCCCCAACCCCAACAAAAAAACGAACCTCTTGGGAGGTTCGTTGATGTTTCCGAAGTTCGGGCGACACGGGCTGATACGAGGGCGCACTGCCATAGAAGGGGGCAAGCCCCCTTACGCCCATTGCTCACGCAATAGGGCTATCCCGCGTATAAATCTAACGCTTCCGAAATTCGTTCTGAAAACCTTAGCTTATCCAATTTGGCGCAATGAAAACGAAAGCTTATTTTATCCGAAGCGCAGCGAGGTTATAAAATAAGGCTTTCGGGAAGGATAAAATGCGTCTGCATTTTATCCAAGATAGGAATAATACATACGCAATTACTATTTAAGGGGGTAGGCGCATTGCCTTCGCCAATCGCCTTAGG
>DBGCYC010000006.1:0-43072 GCA_048390825.1 Candidatus Merdousia sp. | reverse complement strand
CAGTGCCGCTTCCTTTGAAGGGGCAACCCCCTTACGGCGATTGCTTACGCAATTCGCCTATCCCCTTTCCCAATCCCAACAAAAAACGAACCTCTTGGGAGGTTCGTTAATGCTTCCGAAGTTCGTTCTGAAAACCTTGGCTTCCGGGATTTGGCGCAATGATTTTGGATGCGGGGCAAGGGCGGCGGGGCCGCTTCCTTTGAAGGGCTACGCCCTTACGCCTATCGCTCCGCGATTAGGCTATCCCTTTATAAATATATAAAAGACGCGGCCGAAGCGTACTTATGGTACGCGAGGGTGCGACTTATTCCGAAGCAACGCAGCACCGCGCCAAAAGCATTCGCCAAATCAGCAAGAGGAAATTGCCAATCCCCTCCCAATCGCCCTTTGTTTCCGGGGTTAGGCTAAGCTCAGGCGAGTATAGTAAAACCCCTGAGGGCGCGTGGCATATTTGAAATACGCGAGCGCTCTCAGGGGCTTTACTAACGGAATTATTTTTCACCTCTCCCCCGGGCGCGTCAAACTGCCGCTCAGGCGAGTATTTAAGTGAGGCCGCCGGTGGGAGCGTACTGACCTACGTGACCAGTAGCGGCATTCCTCAAAACGGAGCCATTTCCCAAATCCCCCGGGCACGTCAAAATGGGGTTCAGGCGAGTATAGTAAAGCCCCTGAGGGCGCGTGGCGTATTGGCATACGCGAGCGGTCTCAGGGGCTTTACTAACGGAGCATCAACCCCATTTTCACGCGCCCGGGACTATTCCCATTCGATAGTCGCCGGAGGCTTCGAAGATATGTCGAGGCAGACCCTGTTGACGCCCTTGACTTCGTTTATGATGCGGTTGGAGATTTTTGCGAGAAGTTCGTGCGGAATGTGCGCCCAGTCGGCCGTCATGGCATCCTGGCTTTCGACTATGCGAAGGGCTATGACGTTGTCGTAGGTGCGCTCGTCGCCCATCACGCCGACGGTCTTGACCGGCAGGAACACGGCGAACGCCTGCCATACCTTGTCGTAATAGCCGCTGGAGCGCATTTCGTCCATGAGGATTGCGTCGGCTTCGCGGAGGACGTCGAGGCGCTTTTTGGTGATGTCGCCCACGACACGCACGCCGAGGCCGGGGCCCGGGAACGGGTGGCGCCAGAGCACTTCGCGGGAGAGGCCGAGTTCGGCGCCGAGCGCGCGCACTTCGTCCTTGAAGAGCTCGCGGAGGGGTTCGAGCAGCTGGAGCTTCATGCGCTTGGGAAGCCCGCCGACATTGTGGTGGCTCTTGATGAGCGAGGCGGGGTTGCCGGCAATCGGCACGCTCTCGATAACGTCGGGATAGAGGGTGCCCTGCGCGAGAAAATCGACTTTGCCGATCGACTTGACGGTCTTGTCGAAGACTTCTACAAAAGTTTTGCCGATGATTTTGCGCTTGCGCTCGGGGTCGGTGACACCCGCGAGGCGGCGAAGGAACAGCCTTTCGGCGCGCACAGTTTTCATGCGCATTTTAAAATTGTCCTTGAAGAGCTTTTCGACCTTGACGCGCTCGTCCTTGCGGAGCAGGCCGTTGTCGACAAACACGCAGGTGAGCTGGTCGCCGACGGCCCTGTGTATGAGCGCCGCCGCCACGGAGGAATCCACACCTCCGCTGAGCCCGAGAATCACCTTTTTATCGCCGACCTTTTCGCGGATGCCGGCGACTGCGCGCGACACGTAGTCGGACATCTTCCAGTCGCCCGTGCAGCCGCAGATTTTGTAGAGAAAATTCCTTATTATTTCGATGCCGCGGGGAGTGTGGACGACTTCCGGGTGGAACTGCATTCCGTAGAAACTGCGCGACTCGTCCGCTATGAGCGCGTAGGCGGAATTCTCGGTTGTACCCACCGCCTTAAAGCCCTCGGGGAGCCTTTCGATTCTGTCGCCGTGCGAATTCCATACCTGAATGGGCGACTTGACGCCCGCCAGAAGCTTTCCGCCGCCTTTGAAGGAGAGCGTGCCGAGGCCGTATTCGCGCTGCCTGCTGGATACGATTTCGCCGCCGAGCATCTTGCCCATGAGCTGAAGGCCGTAGCATATGCCGAGGACGGGCACGCCGAGCTCGAAGATTTTCGGGTCGGGGCGCGGGGATCCCTTCGCCAGAACGCTCGCGGGGCCGCCGGAGAGAATGACGCCGCATACCCCCTGCTTTTTGAGGACGGACGCCCTGGTGTTGAAAGGCATTATTTCGGAATATACGCTGCACTCGCGAATGCGGCGGGCTATTACCTGCGTGTACTGCGAGCCGAAGTCTAAGACTGCTATTTTCTGGTTCATGGCGTTGTCTTGTCTGTGTGGACGGTTGCGATGTTTCCGGCCCGGGGGCCTAAAATTTGAGCTTTGTGTTTTTGTACCCGCACTTCGGGCAGACAGCCGTCAAATCCGACTCGGAGGAGGTGTAGACGGAGTCGCAGCGCAGGCAGTGGAAAGTGGACGACTTTGCGAGATGTTCGCGGATGTGCTTGCGGCCTATCGTATGCGCCCACGCGCCCGCACCCGCGGCGACGAGCGCGGCGGTGACGGCGAAAGCGAAAAAGGCCGGCAGGGTCATTGCTTTAAAAACGCAAACGCGCCCGGGAGAAACGTGGGCGCGTTGCGGATTTTCAAAAGATTGCCAAAGGGGTTATTCCTTGCTTTCCGCAACCTCTGCGGCCTCGGCCGGCTGTTCCGCGGCCGGGGCTTCTTCAGCCTCCCCGCCCTTCTTTGCGGGAGCCTTTTTGGCGGCGGCCTTTTTAGCCGTCTTCTTTTTGGCGGCCTTCTTCGCGGGAGCCTTCTTATAGCCCTCGTCGTCCGCCTCTATGAGCTCTATTATCGCCATGTTGGCGGCGTCGCCGACGCGGGGAACGAGCTTGTAGATGCGGGTGTAGCCGCCGTTGCGCTTGAGAAACTTCTGAACCTTGTCGGCGAAGAGGAAGTGCACCGCGCTCTCGTCGCGCACGCGCGCGAGCGCGAGCCTGCGGAAGTGGAGCTTCTTGGCGGTGTCCTCCGTGGCGGCGGCTTTCTTGGCCAGAGTTATTACCTTTTCGGCGAAGGGGCGGAGAGCCTTGGCGTAGCCGAGGGTCGTCTGAATTCTATCGTGGCGGAAGAGAGCCGCGGAAAGGGAGGCCATAATGGCCTGGCGGTGCTCTTTTTTCACGCCCAACTGGTGTCTGTGTTTGAGGTGACGCATTTGAACTGATTCTTTGTGAAATTAAAGATTTGCTGAGTCTATGAGGCGCTCGTCAATCTTCATGCCGAGCGAGAGGCCGAGCTGCTCGAGCTTGCCCTTGATTTCGTTGAGGGATTTCTTGCCGAAGTTGCGGTACTTCAGCATCTCCTGTTCCGATTTCATGGCGAGCTCGCCGACGGTCGTGATGTTGGCGTTGTTGAGGCAGTTGGCCGCGCGCACGGAAAGTTCGATTTCGTTGACGCTCATGTTGAGGAGCTTCCTGAGCCTGTTCTGCTCTTCGCTGACCTCCTTGCCGACGGTTTCAAACTCGATTTCCTGGTCGTTGACCCTGTCGAAGACGTCGATGTGGTGCTTGAGAATGACCGCCGCGTCTTTGAGCGCTTCGTCGGGAGTTATCCTGCCGTCCGTCCAGATCTCGAGAGTGAGCTTGTCGAAGTCGGTCATCTGGCCGACGCGTGTTGCGTCCACGGAGTACTTGACGAGCTCTATGGGGCTGAAAAGCGAGTCTATCGCAATTACCCCGATGGGCTGGTCCTCATACTTGTTTTCATCGGCGGGCCTCCATCCGCGGCCGCAGGAGATTTCCACCTCGGCGATAAACCTGCGCTTGGAGTCGAGCGTGCAGATGACCTGCTCGGGGTTGACAATCTGGACGTCGGCGTCCGGCTGTATGTCGGCGGCCGTCACGGCGCCCTGCCTGTCGACGTCGATCATCAGGCGCTTGTTCTCGCGCAACGTGCTCTTGATCTTGATTTTTTTCAGGTTCAGCACGATGTCGGTGACGTCCTCCACGACCCCGTCGATGCTCTGAAATTCGTGATCCACCCCGTCGATGCGAATCGAACTAATCGCCGCGCCCTCGATGGAGCTGAGCAGCACGCGGCGCAGCGCGTTGCCGATGGTGTGGCCGAAGCCCGTCTCAAAGGGCTCCGCCACATACTTTGCGTAGGTGCTTGTCGCGCTCCCCTCGTCCTTCACAAGGCGCTTGGGGAGTTCAAATTTTCCGAGGCGTTTGGCCATTGCGTTCTCCGTTTTTAAAGTTTACTTTTAGCGCGAGTAGAATTCGACGATGAGCTGGTCGTTTATCGTCTTGTCCATTTCGTCGCGGATAGGCAGGCGGCTGACGGTGCCGCGGTAGGCGTCTTCGACGCGCTCGATCCACGCGGGAACCGCGCGCAGCTGGGATTCGTCTATGGCGCGCTGGGCGAGCTGGCGGGACGAGGCGCGGTCGCGCACTTCAACGACGTCGCCGGGCTTGCAGGCGTAGCTTGCGATGTCCACCTTCCTGCCGTTGACCTGCACGTGCCCGTGTGTGACGAACTGGCGGGCGGCCTTGCGCGTGCGCGCGAACCCGAGCGAGTATATCACGTTGTCGAGGCGCGTTTCGAGCATTTGCATGAAGATTTCGCCCGTGACGCCGCGAACCTTCTTGGCGCGCTCAAACGTGAGGCGGAACTGCTTTTCGCTGAGGCCGAACATGAAGCGCAACTTCTGCTTTTCGTTGAGGCCCATCGAATAGTCGGTGACGCGGCGGCGGAGGTGCGGGCCGTGCTGGCCGGGGATATAGGGTTTTTTCTGCATCGCCTTGTTTTCCGGAAAGAGGGCCATTCCGAAGCGGCGATTGATTTTGGTTGTCGGTCCAGTATAACGAGACATTTTGAAATTCTCCTTTATATGAAAATGTTATACGCGGCGGCGCTTGGGCGCGCGGCAGCCGTTGTGCGGGACGGGAGTGACGTCCTCAATGGAGGTGACGATAAACCCGAGAGCCTGGAGCGAACGTATGGCGGAATCGCGGCCCATGCCGGGGCCCTTGACGCTGACGGCGACTTCCTTCATGCCGTGGCTCATGGCGACCTTGCCGGCGTCCTGGGTGACAACCTGCGCGGCGTAAGCGGTGCTCTTGCGGGAGCCGCGGAAGCTCATCTTGCCCGCGCTCGACCAGCTTATGACGTTGCCGGCTGCGTCCGTGAAAGACACCTTGGTGTTGTTGAAGGTGGCGTTGATATGGCAGACGCCGGAGTACACGTTCTTGCTGCCCTTGGCCTTGCGAACCTTGATTTCGCCCACCTCTTCGGAGAGGAGGTCGGAGGCGGAGGGCTGGGAGGGCTTGGTTTCGGCGGCCGCTTCGGGCTGAACCTGGGCCTTGGTTTCGGCGGCTTCGGCCGCTTCCTGTTTCTTCTGTTCTTCGCTCATTTAAAAGTCCTCACTTCTTGGTTACGACGCCGACCGTCTTGCGGGCGCCCTTGCGGGTGCGGGCGTTGGTGCTGGTCCTCTGTCCGCGGACGGGAAGACCCTTTGCATGGCGGAGTCCGCGGTAGGATTTTATGGCGGCCAGGCGCTTGAGGTTGCCGACGACCTCGCGGCGGAGATCGCCCTCAACCTTGAACTGGTGCTGCGCTATGGCGTTCATGATCTTGTTGATATGCTCTTCCGTGAGCTCGTTGGCGCGCATGGAGTCGGGAATTGAGCATTCTTCGCAAATGAGCTTGGAGCGCGTAGGCCCGATGCCGTATATGTATCTGAGCGCGTATTCGACGCGCTTGTTGTTGGGAATATCTACTCCGAGTAATCTTGGCATATTTTTTCCGTTGTTTAAAAAGACGTTAGATAATGAATGTTTTTTTTATTTTGAAAAGTTTTTTTTGCCGTTTTTTTCAAAAGAATAATATTTCTCCCGAAAAAATCGAGCCCGCAGCCGGCGGGTCAGCCCGCGGTTGGGAGGGTCAGGATTTCGGGATCCGATTCCGTAACGAGCACCGTATGTTCAATATGGCAGCTCGGCTTTCCGTCGGCGGTGTAAACCGTCCAGCCGTCGTCTCCGACAAAAATTTCGGGGGATCCCATGGTGGTCATAGGCTCTATGGCCAGCGTCATTCCGGGACGCAAAACGGGCCCGGTTCCGGCGCGGCCGAAGTTGGGAACTTCGGGCTCCTCGTGCATGCTCCTGCCGACCCCGTGCCCCGTGAACTCCCTCACGACGCCGAAGCCGCGCGACTCCACATGCCCCTGAATCGCCGCCGAAATGTCGCCCACGCGGTTTCCGGGGCGGGCCATTTCTATGCCCAGACGCAGCGCCTCAGCGGTCGTTTCGACGAGCCTGCGCACCTCCGGGGAGGGCTCCCCGATGAAAACCGTGCGCGTGTTGTCGCCGACGAACCCCTGGTAAATCGTTGCGCAGTCGAAGCTGACGATGTCGGAGTCTTTCAGAATCCTGTCTTTCGAGCCGATTCCGTGTATGACCTGGTCGTTCACTGAAATGCAGACGTACCCCGGATACCTCAGCGGGCCGCACTTGTATTTGTACTCGGCGCTCCGGCAGCGGTATTTTTCCATTATCCGCTTTGCGGCGCGATCCAAATCCCAAGTCGAAACCCCTGGGGCCGCGAGCCGGCAGATTTCGTCGAGGACGTTAGCCGCAATCTCGCAGGATTTGCGCATTGTCCGCAAATCCCTCTCGGACTTAATAGGTATCATAAATGCGGGGGCGTTTTTTGTCGGATTATTTTAAAGAACGAATTTGCAACTGGCGCCCCAAGCCCTTTCGGACTCAGGCCCATTTGCGAATGGCCCACGCGGCGAGCCCGACGAAAAATATCGTCAACAGGGGCGTCCACAGGGCCCAAAGATTTTTGATTTCGCTCGTGTCGAGAATCTGGCGCGTCTGGCCGACGCTGCGCCCGCGTATGCGGCCCTTTTTGAGGAAGCCGTCGTAATGGCGCTGCAAAAGATAGGTTTCGACCTGCCTCATGGTGTCGAGGGAGACGCCGACGGCGATGAGCGCGCCGGTGCCGCCGAAGAAATTGGCGATCTTCGGGGGTATGCCGAGGTAGGACATCAGAAGGTTCGGAATGACCGCAATAATGACGAGGAACGCCGCGCCCGCAAAGGTCAGGCGGGTCATAACATAGTCGAGGAAGCGCGCGGTGGGCTCTCCCGGGCGGACGCCGGGAATGTATCCGCCGTTGCGCTTGAGTTCGTCGGATATCTGCAGGGGCTTGAACATTATCGAGACCCAGAAATAGCTGAATGCGAAAATGAGCGTCCCGTAAACCACGTTGTACCAGCCTATGCTGAACTGGCCGAAAATCTGCTGAGGAAAGAGAAGGAGGGCCGACGCGAAAATGATGGGCATGACGCCGGCGTAGTTGACTTTGAGGGGCAGATAGGAGCTCTGCCCGCCCATGATTTTGCGCCCGACAACCCTCTTGGCGTACTGGACGGGAACCTTCCTCACGGCCTGAAGGATCATTATGATGGAGGCTGTGACAACGCACAGGAACGCGAGCATCAAAACCGCCTGCGGGACGCCCATCGAGGCGCTCTCGGCGCCGACGGCGCGGTTGAATACAAGCTGATAGGCCTGCGCCGCCGCCCCGGGGAGATCGGCAATAATGCCTACCGTGATTATTATCGACACGCCGTTGCCTATGCCGTGCTGGGTGATCTGCTCCCCAAGCCAGGTGAGAATCATGCAGCCAGTCGTCAGGAGTATGACGCTTATTATAAAAAATACCGGAATGTTACCGGCCACTATTATCGTCCCGAACTGGTTCTTGTCAAAGCCCGTGAATATGGTCTCGGGGCTGTATACAAGCGCATAGGTAATCATCGTCCCCTGAATGAGGGCGATGGCTATCGTCAGGTAGCGCGTGTACTGCGCGATTTTCTGCCTGCCGGAATCGCCCTCCTGCATGAGGCGCGCCAAACTCGGCATTACCGCCCCCATCAGCTGCAATATGATTGAGGCGCTGATGTAGGGCATGATGCCGAGGGCAAAAACCGCGCCGTTTACCATTGCGCCGCCCGTAAACATGTTGTACAGCCCGGCCAGGCCGCCGCCGTCCGACGACGCCGAGGCGTAATAGGCCTGCAACGGAGCCGGGTCGACTCCGGGGAGAGGTATGCCGGCCCCCACTCGAGCGATAAAAATTAGTCCGAGCGTCAGAATGATCCTCTGGCGCAATTCCGGAATTTTAAAGCAATTTGTGAAAGCGCTTAGCATGTATTCCCCTGTGCTGCAACTTGGTTATTCGGCGGATTTTTCCGCGGGGGCCTCGACTATCGCCTTGCCGCCGGCGGCTTCGATTTTTTCGACTGCGCTCTTGGAGAATTTGTCGGCTTTCACGACGACCTTCTTTGTGAGCTTGCCGTTGCCGAGAACCTTTACGAGGGCGTCGGAGGCGCGGACGAGGCCGGCAATCACGAGGGAGTCGCGCGTGACCTCGTCGAGGCCGAGGTCTTCGAGGGCCCCGACGTTTACGACCGCGTATTCTGTCGTGAACTTGAAGTTGTTGAAGCCCCTGTGCGGGAGCTTGCGGTAAAGGGGCATCTGGCCGCCTTCAAACCCGGGGCGGACGTGTCCGCCGGAGCGGGCCTTTGCGCCCTTTTCCCCCCTGCCGGAAGTCTTGCCGTGGCCGCTGCCCACGCCGCAGCCGAGACGCTTGTGGGCGTGCTTGGCGCCCTTGGGATTGGAAAGATTGTGGAGTTTCATGGTCAAAACCTATTTGCCCCTGAGGGTGTTGATAGTTTCGGCTGTGCGGAGGCGGTAGAGCGCGTTGAGGGTGGCGTTCACCATCGCCATGTCATTGTTGGAGCCGAGCGACTTGCTGAGCACGTCCTTGATGCCGACCGCTTCGAGAACCGCGCGGACGCCGCCGCCGGCGATGACGCCGGTACCGAGACTGGCGGGGCGCAGCATGACTATGCCGCCGTCGTATTCGCCGACAACCTCGTGCGGGATCGTCGTGTCTTTGAGGCTGACGGGCTTCATCGCCTTGCGGGCCCTGTCGGAGGCCTTTTTTATCGCGTCCGGAACTTCCTTGGCCTTGCCGTAGCCGAGGCCGATCTTTCCGGCGCCGTCGCCGAGGACGACGAGCGCCGAGAAGGTGAAGCGGCGGCCGCCCTTGACGACTTTCGCGCAGCGGTTGATGTGCACGACTTTTTCTATAAGCTCGGGCCCCGCGTCCTTTTCGGCTTCGGGTCTTTTGTTTCTAAATTCTCTGCTCATTGTCAAAACGTGTTAGAAGTTTATGCCCGCGGCGCGGACGGCGTCGGCAAAGCTCTTCACGCAGCCGTGGTAGGTGCGCGAACCCCTGTCGAACACCACGGCGGAAACGCCGGCCGACTTGAGTTTGTCCCCGAACTTCGCCCCGAGCGCCTGGGCGCCCGCGACATTGGGGAGAATTTTCTCGCCGTTGAGCTCCTTCGAGGTCGTGCAGATGGCGACGAGCGTCTTGCCGACGGTGTCGTCTATGCACTGCGCATAGATGTGCTTGTTCGAGAAGCAGACGGAAAGCCTGGGGCGTTCGGGCGTGCCCGCAACCTTGTTGCGCACGCGCCAGCGACGTTTTTGTGCGAGTTGTTTTTTCTTTAAAACTTTCATAGTTGTAACCTTTCGGAACCGCCGCGCTACGCGGTCTTCTTGCCCTCCTTGCGGCGGACGTATTCGCCGTGTATCCTGACGCCCTTGCCCTTGTAGGGCTCGACCGGATAGAAACGCTTGATGTCGGCCGCCACCTGGCCGACGAGCTGCTTGCTCGCGCCGGAAACGGTGAGGAGGGGGTTTTTGTCGCCGGTTTCGCCGACGACTATCGTTATGCCTTCGGGAACCTCGAGAACACACGGATGCGCGTATCCGAGGGCGAGGGTGAGGACCTTACCTTTCAGGTCGGCCTTAAAACCGACGCCCTTTATTTCGAGAACCTTAGAAAAGCCCTCCGAGGCGCCCTTGACCATGCCTGCAATTATGCTGCGCGCCGTTCCGAACATAGCGTCCGAAAAACGCGAGTTCGTCGCGGGCGAAACGCGGATCTCGTCGCCTTCGACGGCGATTTTGACGGCGCTCCTGTCAAAGGACTGCGAGACTTTGCCCTTGGGGCCCTCGACCGAGACGGTATTGTCCGCCGCCGAGACCTTGACTCCTGCGGGGATTTTTACGGGAAGTTTGCCGATTCTGCTCATGACGCCTCCTTACCAGACTTTGCAGATGATTTCCCCGCCGACCTTCTTGGCGCGGCATTCGGAGTCCTTGAGAATGCCCTTGGAAGTGGTGAGGATGGAAATTCCCATTCCGTTGAGGACTCTGGGGATTTCGCGGTATTGGAAATACGAGCGGCAGCCGGGGGTGCTGACGCGGCTTATGTTGGTCAGCGCGGGAACGCCGCCGACGTATTTGAGGACGATGTTTATCGCCTTCTCGGCCTTTTCGCCGGTGACTTCGTAGGAGGCGATATAGCCCTCGTCCTTGAGGATCGCGGCTATGCCTTCGCGGAGCTTGGAGTGCTGCGCCTTGCAGGATTCCTTTCCGGCCTTGCTCGCATTGCGGATGATGGTGAGAAAGTCTCCGATGCTATCGTGAGTTGCCATAATGATGTTCCTTTCGCCTTACCAGGAAGATTTGGTGACGCCCGGAAGCTTGCCGTCGAGGGCGAGTTCGCGGAAGGTGATGCGGGAGAGGCCGAACTTGCGTATGAAGCCGCGCGGGCGGCCCGTGATGGAGCAGCGGTTGCGGACGCGGATTTTGGAGGCGTTGCGCGGAATGGCGCAAAGCTTGCGCTGGGCGGCGAAGAATTCCTCGTCGGACACGCTGGGATCGGCGAGCACCTTTTTGAGTTCCGCCTTTTTGGCCGCGTACTTCTCAACCAGTTTCTGGCGCTTGATGTTGCGTTGTATCGATGATTTTTTAGCCATGATGGTTTACTTTTTCGTGTTGGCGGTCGTCGTCGGTTTGCGGAAGGGCATGCCGAGAAGCTTGAGCAGCTCCCTGCCCGAGTTGTCGTCGGTCGCGGTGGTGACTATGGTGATGTCCATGCCGATGTTCTTGCGCCCCGGATCCACGGTGACTTCGGGGAAAATGGTGTGGTCGGCAATTCCGTAATTGTAGTTGCCGGCGCCGTCGAGCCTCGTGGGGATTCCGCGGAAGTCGCGTATGGAGGGGAGGACGACGGATATGAACTTGTAGAGGAACTCCCACATGTTGGCGCCGCGCAGAGTCACCTTAACGCCGTTGGGCTGGCCTTCGCGGAGCTTGAAGTTTGCGATGCTCTTGCTGGCCTTGGTGACGACGGGCTGCTGCCCGGTGATCTTGGCGATTTCCCTGACGACTTCCTGCACCCATTCCTTGGGCATTTCGCTGCGGATGCCGGAGCTGACGACTATCTTCTCCAAGTTGGGCACCACGTGGGGATTGTCGATGCCGAGGGTCTTTTTGAGCTCGGGAACGACCTTTTCCTGGTATATTTTTTTAAGTGCTGGTGTGCTCATTGTGTGTTTTGTTTTGGTCTCCGCTTACGCCTTTGACTTTTTGGAGTCGTAGCGCCCGGCCGACATTACGTTTGAAATGTGCATGGAAGCCTCGCGCTCGACGATCGCGCCGTCGGGGTTCTTCTGGCTTTTGCGCTCGTGGAACTTGCGTATGTTGACGCCTTCGACTATCACGCGGCCTTCGGAGGGCATTACCGCCAAAACCTTGCCGCGCTTGCCCTTCGAGGAGCCCGAAATGACGACGACTTCTTCGCCTTTTTTTACTGACTGCTTCATATTAGAGGACCTCCGGTGCGAGGGAAATTATTTTCATGAAGTTCTTGGAACGCAGCTCGCGGGCGACGGGGCCGAAAATGCGGGTGCCCTTCGGGTTGCCGGAACCGTCGAGAATCACTACTGCGTTCGAGTCGAAGCGCAGGTAG
Source organism: Candidatus Merdousia sp. (assembly GCA_048390825.1). Lineage (GTDB taxonomy): Bacteria > Verrucomicrobiota > Verrucomicrobiia > Opitutales > Intestinicryptomonadaceae > Merdousia. Next base: position 31,200 of record DBGCYC010000006.1, on the reverse strand, counting down.
GAGCCGTCCGCGCGGCGGATGGGCGACTTGGTCCTGACGACCACGGCCTTCGCAACCGTGCCTTTCTTGACGGCGGCGTCGGGGGTCGAGGACTTGACCGCGACTACGATTATGTCGCCAACGCGCGCGATTCTCGTGCGCTGCCCGAGGCGGCGGATCATCGAAACTTCCTTTGCCCCGGTGTTGTCGGCGACGACAAGCCTTGTCTGCATCTGTATCATTGTCCGTCTCCTCCCTTATTCCGCGCCAACCACGGGCGCCTTTTCAACTATGCGGATTACGCGGAACCTCTTGAGCTTGCTCAGCGGGCGCGTTTCCATCACTTCCACCTTGTCTCCGAGGGCGCATTCGCCCTTCTCGTCGTGGCAATGAATGACGGTCTTGCGACGGATTTCCTTGCCGTAGAGGGGATGCGGAACCTTGTAAAAGTACGTGAGTTTTATGCTCTTTTCGCCGGAGAGCGACGTGACGACGCCCACGAGCGTTCTGCGTGACTGTCTTTTGTTTTCGGACATCTTTCTGCCTTTACTTCTGGGTCTTTACGGTTTCGCAACGGGCGATGTCGCGGCGCAGCTGCCTTATGCGGGCGGTGTTCTCCACCTGGCCGGTGCCTTTGCGTATGTTGAGATTCAACAGCTCTTCGCGCATGTCGCGGAGCTTCTTGGCGAGCTCTTCGGCGGAGAGTTCTCTTATTTCCTTGGCTTTCATCAGTGTCAAATCTCCTTATAGAATTTCGACGCCTTCGCGTACGACGAATTTGCATTTGAAGGGAAGCTTGCCGTCGGCCAGCCTCATTGCTTCGCGCGCCATCGAGGCGGGAACGCCGGAGGCCTCGAAAAGAATCGCGCCGGGCTTGATTATCGCGCACCAGAATTCGACGCCGCCCTTGCCCTTGCCCATGCGGGTTTCGGCGGGCTTCTTGGTCACGCTCTTCTGGGGGAACACGCGCATCCACACCTTGCCGCGGCGCTTGAAGTGCCTGTTGATGGCAACCCTGGCGGCCTCGAGCTGCGCCGACGAGCACTTTCCGCGCTCGAGGGCCTGAATGGCGAAGTCGCCGAAAGCGATGGTATCGCCGCCTTTGGCCATGCCGCGGTTGCGGCCCTTTTGAACCTTGCGGTACTTAGTTTTTGCCGGTAGAATATTAGCCATTGTGTGATTCCGCTAAGATTTAGATGTTGTCCTCCGGTTTGAGGCAGAGCCAGCACTTTACGCCGATTTTGCCGTAGACCGTGTGCGCTTCCGTGAAGCCGTAGTCAATGTTTTCGCGCAGGGTGTGGAGGGGTATGCGCCCCTTTCTCTGCCACTCGGTGCGGGCGATTTCCGCCCCGCCGAGGCGGCCGGAAACCTGGAGCTTTACGCCGTCGGCGCCCGCGGCCATGCAGGTTGAGATGGCCTTCTTGATGGCGCGGCGGAAAGATATGCGGCGCTCGAGCTGCAGGGCGACGCTTTCGGCCACCAGATACGCCACGAGATCGGGCTTCTTGACTTCCTGAATGTCTACGAGCACGTCTTTGCCGAGGAATTTCGCCAGATCCGCTTTGAGGGACTCGAGGGCCGAGCCCTTCTGGCCGATGACGACGCCCGGACGGGCGGTGTAGATCTTGACGCGTATGCGCTGTCCGGCGCGCTCGATGAATATGCGCGGGACGCTGGCGGCTTTAAGCTTTTTGCCGAGAAATTCGCGTATGCGGTAGTCTTCTTTGACGGCGCCCGCATAGTCGCTTTTGCCCGCGAACCAGCGCGACTCCCAATCGCGGCGAACCGCGAGACGAAAACCCTTAGGATTTACTTTCTGACCCATATTGTTCCTTTTTAAATTATTTCTCGTCGCTGAGGATTATCAAGATGTGGCTGGTCCTCTTTCTGATGGGGTGGGCGGAGCCGCGCGCCACGGGGCGGAAGCGCCTGAAAGCGACCCCCTGATTGACGATCGCGCTCTTGACTTTCATGTTGGCGGCGGAGAGGCCGTTGTTGTTTTCGGCGTTTGCAATTGCGCTAGCGAGAGTCTTGGCCACCAGGCGCGCGCTCTTGCGGGGCACGAGCTTCAGAATCTCCAATGCTTCGGCGGCGTTGAGCCCCTGCACTTCACGGGCGATTTCGCGCACTTTTTTATCGGACATGCGCGCAAACTTTGTTAAAGACTTAACTTCCATAATCTTTTCCTATTGTAAATCGGGTTGTCTTTTAATGTAAACTTCGTCTCCGGACAAAACCTCCGCGCCTGAAAGCACTTTGGCCACCGAGGATTCCCTCTTGGCTTCGACCACCACGGCCTGCGCTATGAGGGCCCCGCTCCTGTAAACGTAGCAAACCGAACCTGTCGCCAATCTGCTCGCGGAGCCGGTGTCTATTTTTATCAGAACGGCGTCCCCCTCCCTTGCAATCTCCCGGACGGCCGAGGGCCTGTTCGAATATCCGGATAGCTGCCAGTCGGGTTCGGCGGCCGAGACCGCGCCCGCCGCGGCGAAAGCCGCGGCCAAAGCGAATAAGCCTCTGCCGGAGACGTCCATGTTACATAGCAGCCTTCTTTGTGTGCGGTTGGTGTCCCTTGAAGAGGCGCGTCGGCGAAAATTCGCCGAGCTTGTGGCCGACCATGTTTTCGGTGACATAGACGGCGACAAACTTTCTGCCGTTGTGGACGTTGAAGTTCAAGCCGATGAAGTCCGGAGTTATCACCGAACGCCTCGACCAAGTCTGAATGGGCTTGCGGGAGTTCGTCTTCTGGGCTTCGTCGATTTTATCCTGGAGACTGGGGTCTACGAAGGGGCCTTTTTTGATTGAACGTGACATTTATATGCTCCTTAGAATTACTTCTTGAATTTTTTGCCGTTGCGGCGAACCAGTATCATGGAGTTCGACGGCTTGCTCTTGACGCGCGTCGGATAACCCTTCGCAAGCTGCCCCCACGGGGAGACGGGATGCCCGCCGCCGGAGGTGCGGCCTTCGCCGCCGCCCATCGGGTGGTCGACGGGGTTCATGACGACGCCCCTGACCCTCGGGCGCTTGCCCATCCAGCGGTTGCGCCCGGCCTTGCCGAGGCTCTGGTTGCGGTGCTCGGGGTTGCTGACGACCCCTATTACGGCCTTGCAGTTCGCGTTGATGATGCGCGTTTCGCCGCTGGGCATCTTGACAGTGGCCGATTCGCCCTCGACGCCGACAAGCTGCGCCCCCGCGCCCGCGCCGCGGGCTATCTGCGCGCCCTTGCCGGGCTGCATTTCCACGGAGTGTATCCTCATCGCCGGAGGAATGAGTTTGAGCGGCAGGCAGAGGCCTACAGGAAATTCCCCCTGGCGTTTGTCGGTCGTCAGAATGGTATCGCCCTTTTTGAGGCCGTCGGGAGCTATGATGTAGCGCTTCGGGCCGTTCTCGTACTGCACGAGCGCGATGTACGCCGTGCGGTACGGGTCGTACTCGATAGCCACCACCGTCGCGGGAACGTCGAGTATGTCGCGCTTGAAGTCGATTATGCGGTAGAGGCGCTTGTGGCCGCCTCCGCGCCGGCGCGAAGTCACGCGGCCGTAGCAGTTGCGCCCCTTGGCGCGGTGGTTGCTCTCGGTGAGGGAGCGCTCGGGACGCTTGTTGTCGACTTCGTTGCGGCTGAGTTCGAGGAATCTCTGCGCGGGAGTCAAAGGTCTTCTTTTAATAATAGCCATTTTTCGGATTCTCCTTGCCTACGCTATCTGGATTGCGTCGCCCTTTTTGAGGGTGACGACGGCCTTCTTCATTTTGCCCTTGACGCCCGGGTTGTTCCTGCTCATGCGGGAAACTTTTACCTTGCCCTTGACGTTCATGGTATTGACGCTCTCGACGGTGACGTTGAAAGTCTTTTCTACGGCCCTGCCTATTGCGACGGCGTTTGCGGATTCGTCAACCACGAAAGTGTACTTGTTGCCGACCTGCAGATTGGCGGCCTTTTCCGTGACGCGGAATCCCTTCAAGATGTTTTCTGAATTGATCATGGCTCTTAGGCCTCCTTGTTGGCGCGGGCGAGGACGGTGTCCAGGCCCTTGCGGGATACGATGACGCTGTCGAACCGCACGAGCTCCATCGCGCTGAGCGACGCGGTTTCACAGAAGTTGACGCGGGCGATGTTACGGCTGGCGAGCACGAACTTGTCGGCGAACACGTCGTCTATCAGAAGAATTTTGCCCTTGGGCTGTATTTTGGCGAGAATCGCGTCCACTGCCTTGGTCTTGGGCTCGGGGGCGTCGAATTCCTCGATTACCGAGAGCCCGTTTTCGGCGCACTTGTCGAAGAGGGCGCGGCGGAAGGCCAGCAGCTTCACCTTGCGGTTGATCTTCTTCGACCAGTCGCGCGGCTTGGGGCCGAACACGACGGCGCCGCCGCGGTGTATGGGGCTCTTCGTTGTGCCGTGGCGGGAACGGCCGCCGCCCTTCTGCTTGAAAGGCTTGCGGGAAGTGCCGCTGACGCTGCCGTAGTCGAGCGTGGAGGCATTGCCCTGGCGGGCGTTGGCCTGGTAGGCCACGAGGGTTTCCTTGAGGGCGAAAACGCCCTTGTCGCCTTCGAACTGCGGAATGTTTTCAAATTCCTGTTCGGTGAAATTTGAACCGTCTTTCGTATAAACTTTAAGTTTCATGTGCGCGGCTCCTTATGCTTTCTTGGCTTTCTTCGCGGGGCGGACGATAACGATGTCGCCCTTTGCGCCGGGAATGCTGCCCTTGATGAGAAGAATGTTTTTGTCCTCCAGAACCCTGACGATCGGGTGGTTCTGGGTCGTGCGGCGAACCTGTCCCATGTGGCCGGGCATCTTGCGGCCCTTGTAGACGTGGCCGGGAGTCTGGCGGCAGCCGACGGAACCGGGGCGGCGGTGCATCATGTGGCCGTGCGTCTGGGGCTGCCCGTCGAAGTTGTAGCGTTTCATGACGCCCTGGAAACCGCGGCCCTTGGTGGTGCCGATGACGTCCACCATCTGGCCCTCGGAGAACTTCGCAACGGTAGTGACGTCGCCGAGCTTGAATTCGGAAGCGTTTTCGACGCGGAATTCGGCAAGCTTGCGGAGGTTCCCGGTGCCCGCCTTTTTGAAGTGCCCGAGCGCGGGCTTGGTCATGCGCTGCTCTTTTTGCGCGCCGAAGCCGATTTGCACGGCTTCATATCCGTCGCTCTGGGCCGTTTTGATCTGGGTGACCGCGCACGGGCCCGCCTCTATCACGGTCACGGGGACGAGGGTGTTCGCCCCGTCGTACACCTGGGTCATGCCCAGTTTTTTACCTATTATGATTTGGCTCATTTTGCTAAGCGGCAGGCGGAATCAAATCCATTGGAAGCTGCCGTTCGCCGTCCTGGAAAACTTCAGACAACGGAGCGACCCTTACCTGCTTTAGTTGTTTATGTTGATTAAAAAATTTGTAAAGAGTTGCGATAATGCCCGAAAGGGGATTCGAGTCAATATAAATTTTACCCTTTTTTTTGAAAAAACAAATTTCGCGCAAACCTTTTGGTTCTCTCCGCAAACGCCGCCTTTCCGCGGCAGGAGATGCTTCAAAAAATTTGCGCCGAAAATATGTCCTATGCACAGCGGCGGCTCGTTTTTTAGAGCCCCCGCACCTTTCTCCGCCCGGAATGCCGTGGAGAAATCCGCGCCGCGCTAAAAGCGGGCGCCGCCCTTCCCGGCGCGAGCCGTTCACGCGGCCCGCGCCGAGGTCGGAAATCAGACGTTGATCGTGATGTCCACGCCCGAGGGGAGATTGAGCTTCTTGAGCTCGTCGACCGTGTTGACGGTCGGATCGACAATGTCGATTAGGCGCTTGTGGGTGCGCAGCTCAAACTGCTCCATGCTCTTCTTGTCGACGTGCACGGAACGGTTGACCGAGTACTTTTCAATTTTCGTGGGGAGCGGAACGGGGCCCGAAACCCGCGCGCCGGTGCGCTTTGCGGTTTCGACGATGTCGCTCGCGCTCTGGTCTATCGTGCGAAAATCGTAGCCCTTGAGCTTTATTCTAATTCTCTGAGTAGCCATTTTGCCTTTGTGTTTTAAATATTAAGACCTTGCAACCTTGCGGGTCGCGCCTTCCTGAACCTGCTTGAGGACGTTGTTGGGAACCTGCTCGAAGTGGCTGGGCTCCATGGAATACGATGCGCGGCCGCTGGAGAGCGAACGAATGTCCGTCGCGTATCCGAACATGGTTTCGAGGGGGATAAAAGCCCTGATATTGCACAGGTTGCCCTTCGTTTCCATGCCCTGAATCTGGCCGCGGCGGCGGTTGATGTCGCCCATGATGTCGCCCTGGTATTCGTCGGGGGTCGTGACCTCGACCTTCATGATGGGCTCGAGCAGTATGGGGGCCGCATTTTTCATCGCGTCCTTGAACGCGAAAATGCCGGCCATCTTGAACGCCATTTCCGAGGAGTCGACTTCGTGGAAGGAACCAAAAACGAGCGTGACCTTGACGTCCACGACAGGATAGCCCGCGACGACGCCGTTTATCATGGCCTCCTTGATGCCGTCTTCAGTCGGCTTGATGTATTCCTTGGGGATTACGCCGCCGACGATGGCGTTGACGAATTCGTAGTGCTTGCCCTTTTCGAGCGGCTCGATGTCGATCTCGGCGTGGCCGTACTGGCCGCGGCCGCCCGACTGGCGAACGAACTTCCCGACGCCGTGGGCCTTCTTGGTTATGGTTTCGCGGTAGGCGATCTGCGGCTTGCCCGAATCCGCCTCGACCTTAAACTCGCGGAATAGGCGGTCGCGGATGATTTCGAGGTGGAGTTCGCCCATGCCCGAAATGAGCGTCTGTCCCGTTTCCGGATCGCCCTTTACGACAAACGTCGGATCCTCTTCGGCGAGGCGCTGGAGGGCTATGGAAAGCTTTTCCTGGTCGGCCTTGCTCTTGGGCTCGATACTCATGGAAATGACGGTGTCCGGGAACGTCGGGGGTTCGAGGCGAACTTCGTGATCGCGGTCGCAGAGCGTATCGCCCGTGACAATGTCCTTGGCGCCGATGATGGCGCAGATGGAGCCGCTGTACGCCTCTTCAATGTCGTCGCGCTTGTCGGCCTTGATTATGAGCAGGCGCGATATGCGCTCGGTCTTGCGCGAACGGGGATTGTATATGGACATGCCCTTTTTGAGGCAGCCTGTGTAGACGCGCACGAATATGAGCTTGCCTACGAACGGGTCGCTCCAAAGCTTGAACGCGAGCGCCGTGGGGGGCGCGAAGTCGTCGGGGACGATCTCGAGCGACGGAACGTCTTCGTCGCCCTCGGCGAAAGCCTTGATAGCGGGGACGTCGAGCGGAGAGGGGAGGTAGTCCACGACGGCGTTCATGAGCATCTGCACGCCCTTGTTCTTGAACGCGGAACCGGGAATTACGGCCACGAAATTCCGCGAAAGGGTAGCCTTGCGAATGCCCCTTCTAAGCTCGTCGTCGGTAAAATTGGTTTCGCCTTCAAGGAAGCGCTCCATGATTTCGTCGTCGAAATCGGCGATGCCCTCTATGAGGCTTGCCCTGTACTGCTCGGCCTTTTCCCTGTATTCGGCGGGAATTTCGACGGTGTCGAACCTGACGCCCTGCGGGTCGTTTTCGTCATAGACGAACGCCTTCATCGTCACGAGGTCTATGAGGCCCTTGAGCTGGTCCTCGGCGCCGATGGGAAGGTAAATCGGGTGGGGATTGCCGTTGAGCTTGGTCTTGATGTCTTCGACCGCCCCGTAGAAGTCCGCGCCGGTCCTGTCCATCTTGTTGATGAAGGCGATGCGGGGGACGCTGTACTTGTTCATCTGGCGCCAGACGGTCTCCGACTGGGGCTGCACGCCCGCGACCGCGCAGAACACCGCCACCGCGCCGTCAAGGACGCGGAGGGAGCGCTCGACTTCCGCGGTGAAGTCGACGTGTCCGGGGGTGTCGATGAGGTTTATCTGGTGCTCGATGCCCTGGTAGGGGCCTTCCCTCGTGGTCCAGTTGCAGGTGATGGCGGACGAGGTGATTGTGATGCCGCGCTCGCGCTCCTGCTCCATCCAGTCGGTGACGGCGGTGCCTTCGTGGACTTCGCCGATCTTGTGGACGACGCCGCTGTAAAAGAGGATTCTCTCGGAGCAGGTAGTCTTGCCGGCGTCGATGTGCGCGGAAATTCCGATGTTGCGCGTATATTCGAGCGGCTTGGCCCTGTTGGGGGAGTTTTTGGGAGATAAAGTTGCCATTTAATTGAAATCCGTTAACGGGTTATCACCAGCGAAGGTGCGCGAAAGCCCTGTTGGACTGCGCCATCTTGTGAACGTCTTCGCGCTTCTTGACGACCGTGCCCGTGTTGTTGTAGGCGTCCACGAGCTCGGAGGCGAGCGCTTCGGACATGGCCACCCCCTTGCGGCTGTTGGCCGCGTCGATGAGCCAGCGGAACGCGAGCGTCTGCTGGCGGTCGAAAGAAACTTCGACGGGAACCTGATAGGTGGCGCCGCCGACCCTGCGGGACTTCACTTCAAGCTTGGGACGCACGTTTTCGAGGGCGCCGAGGAGCAGGTCGATGGGATCGCCCTTTTCAAGCTTTTCGCTGACGCGCTCTATGGCGCCGTAAACTATGCGCTCGGCGACGGTCTTCTTGCCGTTTTTCATCACCATGTTGATGAGGTGGCTGACCAGCGGGCTCTTGTACCGCGAATCCGGAATGCGTTCTCTTTTTTCAGCTCTGTGTCTGCGTGACATATTTTTGCCTTGCGTTTAAAATTACTTTTTGGCGGCTGCCTTGGGGCGCTTCACGCCGTACTTGGAACGGCTGCGGCGGCGCTTTTCCACGCCCATGCAGTCGAGGGTGCCGCGGACGATGTGGTAGCGGACGCCGGGGAGGTCCTTAACGCGGCCCCCGCGGACGAGGACGACGCTGTGCTCCTGAAGGGAGTGGCCTTCGTCGGGAATGTAGGCGATGACTTCGTAGCCTGAGGTGAGACGCACTTTTGCGACTTTGCGAATGGCCGAGTTCGGCTTCTTGGGCGTGCGGGTCATGACCTGCACGCATACGCCGCGGCGAAACGGATTCGACTTCAGCGCCGGCGCCTTGGTCTTGGAGACGACCAATGTGCGCGGCTTGCGAACTAACTGGTTAATTGTAGGCATATTTTGTGTCTTTTAGAAAGAGAAAGATGAATGAAAGTATATAATCATCTCCCCTTGGCAAGTTTTATTTTGGATTTTTGCGATTAATTTTTTGGTATCCCGAAATTTCCCTTTGCAAACGGCGTTCTTGAAGCCCTTCCGCCCGCCCCTTGCGGGACGACGCCTACCGCGCTCTGTTAAAGCGTTCGGGCGCCGGCCGATCCCCGGCCGGGCCGGAAGAGCCCCCAAAACAAGGGCAACCTCCGGGACGGATCTGGAGCGGCCTTTCCGCCAGTCCCGATATGGCCGGGAGGCCGGCAGACCGTTCGGCGGCGGGCTTTTAGGGGCGGAGAAGGCTTCCCCTGCCCGGAACCCGGCCGCCGGCTCCGAAACAAAGAAGTCTTATTCGGACTTCTGGACGGCGGCCTGCGCGTTTTCTCCGGCGCGCGGATCCTCCGTGAGGGGCGCAAATTCCTCGCCCTCGGCCGTCACCCTGAGCTTGCGGTAAGCCGCAAGCCCCGTGCCGGCGGGAATGAGGTTGCCCATTATGACGTTTTCCTTGAAGCCGGTGAGGTCGTCGCGCTTTCCGAGGGTCGCGGCCTCGGTGAGCACGCGGGTGGTTTCCTGGAAGGAAGCGGCGCTGATAAAGCTTTCGGTTTCAAGGCTCGCCTTCGTGATGCCGAGCAGGATCGGCTCCCCGGTGGCGGGCTTGCCGCCCGCCTCGGAGATCGCCCTGTTGGTCTCCATAAATTCGTACTTGTCGACCTGCTGGCCCCAGAAGTAATCGGAGTCTCCGGGCTCGATCACGCGAATCTTGCGCAGCATTCTCGACAATATCACCTCTATGTGCTTGTCGTTGATCGTCACGCCCTGGGAGCGGTAGACCTTCTGGATTTCCCTGAGAATGTACTCCTGCACCGCGCTGGGGCCCATTATCTCGAGGATTTCGCTCGGATCGAAGCCGCCGTCGGTGATGGGCTGGCCCTTTTTGACCTCGTCGCCGTCCTGCACGGTGATGCGCTTATTGGCGGGTATGAGGTGTTCCTCGACTCCCTCGTCGGCCTCTTCGGCGCCCTTGGGAATGATTTTGAGCAGCTTCTTCTTGCGGCGGGTGCCGGCCATCTTGACGATGCCGTCTATGCGCGCCATTTCCGCGGCCTCCTTCGGCCTGCGGGCCTCGAAGAGCTCGGCGACGCGCGGCAGGCCGCCGGTGATGTCCTGCGTCTTTGCGGCCGAGCGCGGGGTCTTGGCTATCATCGTGCCGGGGCGAATGTAGTCGCCGTCGGCGACTACGACCTGCGCGCCCGTCGGAATGGCGTAGAGGGAAATCGTCTGCCTGGTCTTTTTATCGAGCAGGGCGACCGTCGGGTTTAGATCCTCCTTGTGGTCGGAGACGGTGATCGTGCTGCGGCCGGTGGAGGGATCGAACTCGCTGCGGAAAGTGAGCCCGTCGATCATGTCCATGAACTTCACGACGCCCTCGCGGTCGGAGAGGATCGGTATGTTGTGAGGATCCCAGCGCGCGAGCTGCGTGCCCTTTTTGATTTTTTCGCCGTCGGAGGCGGTAATCCACGAGCCCGCCACTATCGCGTAGTCCTCAAGCTCCTTGCCGTCGTCGTCGAGGATATGTATGTGGCCGGTCTTGTTGAGCACGACGTACCCCCTGATTTCCTTTCCGCTCGCCGGATCGAGGTGCGAGAGCTCGACGGTGCGCAGGTCGCGGTAGACGACTTTGCCGTCGTTGCGCACGGTGATCTCCGGAGCCTTGACCGACTGGGCGACGCCGCCGATGTGGAAAGTTCTCATCGTCAGCTGCGTGCCGGGCTCGCCGATAGACTGGGCGGCGATTATGCCGACCGCCGTGCCGCGCTCGACGAGCTTCTGGGTCGAGGGGTCGATGCCGTAGGCCTTGGCGGGAATGGAATTGCGCTTCAGGTGCGTGAGCGGGCTCATGACCTTCACGCGCTCGATGCCGAGGGCGTCGACGCGGCGCGCCATGGCCTCGGTGATAAGCTCGCCGCTGCGGATTATGATTTCGCTCGGATTTGTCGGGTTGGGAATGTCGTCGCTGGAACAGCGGCCCACTATGCGGTCGAAGAGCGAGACTATTTCGTCGTCGCCGTCGTATATGGCCTCCTTCCAGATGCCGTTGGTGTTGCGGTCGTCCTCCTCGGTTATTATGACGTCCATAGCCACGTCGCAGAGCTTTCTGGTCATATAGCCGGCGTCCGCCGTTTTGAGGGCGGTGTCGGCCAGACCCTTGCGGGCGCCGTGGGTCGAGATGAAGTATTCGTGCACGCTGAGGCCCTCGCGGAAGGAGGAGAGAATCGGGCGCTCGATGATTTCGCCGTTGGGCTTGGCCATTAGGCCGCGCGCGCCGCAGAGCTGGCGAACCTGCGCCTTGTTGCCGCGCGCGCCGGAATCCATGAGGAAGTACACCGGGTTGATGTGCTGCCTGCCGGAAGTCTTGACCGGAACCTGCGCGAGCTTTTCAAACGCCTTTTTGGCGATGGCGTCGGTGGCGACATTCCAGATGTCGATGACTTTGTTGGAGCGCTCGCCCTTGGTGATGGTGCCGCGGTGGTACTCGGTCTCGACCTCCTTGATCTTTGCGCGCGCCTGCGAGATAATGCCGGCCTTTTCCGCGGGGATATCCATGTCGCCGATCCCGATGGAGATGCCGGCCAGGGTAGCGGTGCGGAAACCGAGGGCCTTTAAGCGGTCGAGCACGGGCGCGCTCTCGGTGCGGCCGCAGATTTTAAACGTGTTCAGAATGAGGTCGCCGAGCTTGCCCTTCGGAACCGTGAAATTCACAAACCCCATTTTTTCGGGCCAGATGGTGTTGAATATCACGCGCCCGACCGTCGTGCGTATGACCTTTTTATCGGGGTCGCCGTAAATGGTCTCCCTGCCGAAGTCGGGGTTGACGTAGTCGATCCAGTCGTGCCAGTGGAGCATGCCCTCGGCGTGCGCGCCCTGAACTTCGCGGAGGCTCGAGAGCAGCGGCACCCTCTCGCCCTTCGCCTTTTTGAGGCTCGGCTCGTAGGTGAGGTAATAGCAGCCCAAAACAATGTCCTGCGAGGGCGTGAGAATCGGCTTGCCCGAGGAGGGGGAGAAGATGTTGTTGCTTGCGAGCATCAGCAGCTTTGCCTCCATTATGGCCTCGAGAGAAAGCGGCACGTGGACCGCCATCTGGTCGCCGTCGAAGTCCGCATTGTACGCGGCGCAGACGAGCGGGTGCAGGCGTATCGCGTCGCCCTCTATGAGCACGGGCTCGAACGCCTGGATCGAGAGGCGGTGGAGGGTCGGCGCGCGGTTGAGCATGACCGGGTGCCCCTGCGTCACCTCCTCGAGAATGTCCCAGACTTCGGGGGACTTCTTCTCAATCATCTTGCGCGCGCTGCGGACTGTATGGACAAACCCGAGCTCTTTGAGGCGGCGTATGATGAACGGCTCGAAAAGCGTGAGTGCCATCTTCTTGGGCAGGCCGCACTGGTGGAGCTTGAGGTCGGGGCCGATGACGATGACCGAGCGGCCGGAATAGTCCACGCGCTTGCCGAGGAGATTCTGGCGGAAGCGGCCCTGCTTGCCCTTGAGCATGTCGGAAATGCTCTTGAGCGGGCGGTTGCCCGCGCCGGTGACGGGGCGGCCGTGGCGGCCGTTGTCGAAGAGCGCGTCAATGGACTCCTGCAGCATGCGCTTTTCGTTGTGGATGATGACGTCGGGCGTCTTCATCTGCATGAGCGAAAGCAGGCGGTTGTTGCGGTTTATGACGCGGCGGTAGAGGTCGTTGAGGTCGGAGGTGGCGAACCTGCCGCCTTCGAGGGGGACGAGCGGGCGCAGGTCCGGCGGAATGACGGGGAGAACCTCCAATATCATCCACTCGGGGCGCGCGCCGCTCTCGATGAAGCCCTGCACGAGTTTCAGGCGCTTGGAGAGCTTCTTCTTGATCTGCTTGGAGCGGGTGGCCTGCATCTGCTCGGTAAGCTCGGTTTCAAGCTTTTCGAGGTCGATGTTGCGCAGCAGGTCGCGCACGGCCTCCGCGCCCATCTTGGCGACGAACTCGTCGCCCGCGTCGACGGCGCGCTGGTATTCCTCCTCGGTGAGGAACTGCATGTACGAGAAGGAGGTGTTCATCGGGTCGATGACAACGTACCTTTCGTAGTAGATGACGCTCTCGAGCGCCTTGGCCGTCATGTCGAGTATGAGCCCCAGGCGGCTGGGCATGCTCTTCAAAAACCAAATGTGCGAAACGGGCACGGCGAGCTCGATGTGGCCCATGCGCTCGCGGCGCACGCGGCTGGTGGTCACCTCCACGCCGCAGCGGTCGCAGACCTGGTCCTTGAAGCGTATGCGCTTGTACTTGCCGCAGGCGCATTCGTAGTCGCGGATCGGGCCGAAAATTCTCTGGCAGAAGAGGCCGCCGGGCTCGGGCTTGAAAGTGCGGTAGTTGATCGTCTCGGGATTCTTGACTTCGCCGTGCGACCACGAACGGATCGTGTCGGGAGACGCGAGCCCTATCGAAACGCAATCGAAACCCGCTTCGGAGTCGAAACCGAGAATTTCGCGCGCCTGGGCCTGATTTGCCTGATTGGTGTTGTTTTCTTCCATACGAAAATTTCCTGTCTTGAATTTGGCTTTTCGGGGAAAGCGCGCGCTACCTGTCGAGCGCGTCGCCGTTTTCGGGCCTGATGTTCAGGCAGAGGCCCTGCATTTCCTTCATCAGGACGTTGAAAGACTGCGGAGTGCCGGCTTGCAGGGAGCTGTCCCCCTTGACGAGCTGCTCGTAAATCTTCGTCCTGCCCTGGACGTCGTCGGATTTGACCGTAAGCAGCTCCTGCAGGGTGTAGGCGGCCCCGTACGCCTCGAGCGCCCAGACCTCCATTTCGCCGAACCTCTGGCCGCCGTACTGGGCCTTGCCGCCGAGCGGCTGCTGGGTGATCAGGCTGTACGGGCCCACCGCGCGGGCGTGGATCTTGTCCGCGACGAGGTGGTTGAGCTTCATCATATAAATGTAGCCGACGACTATCTCCTGGTCGAAGTATTCGCCCGTCAGCCCGTCGATGAGGCGCACCTTGCCGCTCTCGGGAAGCCCCGAGTCTTTGAGGTAGCGGCGAATGTCCTTTTCGCTTATGCCGTCGAACACGGGGGTGGCCACCTTTATGCCGAGCTTTTTGCACGCCCAGCCGAGGTGCGTTTCGAGAACCTGCCCGACGTTCATTCGAGAGGGGACGCCCATCGGGTTGAGGCAGATTTCCACGGGGGTTCCGTCGGGAAGGTACGGCATGTCCTCCTCGGGGACTATGCGCGCGACAATGCCCTTGTTGCCGTGGCGGCCCGCCATCTTGTCGCCGACCTGAATCTTGCGCTTGGTGGCGATGTAGACCTTGACGGTCTTTATGACGTTCTGGTCGGAGCCCTCGCCGCTCTCGATGGAGTCCACCTTGCGGGCGCGCTCCTTTTCGATTTCGTCGAACCTGCGCTGATAGTTGTCGACGATCTCCATGATCTTTATGCGCACAGGGGACGGGTCGATGTCGATGTTCTTGGACACCGCGGCGAGACGGCGCAGGAGGGTCTTGGTGATCTTCCTGTTGGCCTGTATGATGACTTCCCCGGTCTCGGAATTGCGGACGTCGAGCGGGATTTTCTCGCCGAGCAGGACGTTGGAGAGCGCCTCGGTGAGGTCGTCGCGCAGCTTGTCGGTCTGGGCGCGGTGCTCCTCGTTGATCTTGCGCGTGCGGCGGCGGATGTCGCTGGTGGAAACCTTTTCGTTTTCGCGGTCGCTCTTGGTGGTCGTCTTGACGTCCATCACGATTCCCTTGACGCCCGAGGGGACGACGAGCGAGGTGTCCTTGACGTCGGCGGCCTTTTCGCCGAATATCGCGCGCAGGAGCTTTTCCTCGGGCGCGAGCTCGGTCTCAGACTTCGGGGTGATCTTGCCCACGAGAATGTCGCCGGGCTTGACCTCGGCGCCGACGCGTATCACGCCGTTGCGGTCGAGGTTTTTGAGAGCCTCGTCGCCGACGTTGGGAATGTCGCGCGTGATTTCCTCGGGCCCGAGCTTGGTGTCGCGGGCGGTCACTTCGTACTCCTCGATGTGAACGGAGGTGAACACGTCGTTTTTGATGAGCTTTTCGGAGAGGAGAATGGCGTCCTCAAAGTTGTAGCCGTTCCACGGCATGAAGGCGACCAGCACGTTCTTGCCGAGCGCGAGTTCGCCGTCTTCGGTGGCCGCGCCGTCGGCGAGGACGGTTCCGGGCTTCACGGACTGCCCGCGCTTTACGACGGGCTTCTGGGTAAAGCAGGTGCACGCGTTGGAGCGCATGAATTTGCGCAGCTCGTACACGAAAACCCCCTTGTCGGGGTCGCTCTTTATTTTGCCCTGAACCTTCTTGGGCATTTCGCCGTCGGAGGTGACGACAATCCGCCTGGCGTCGACGCTCGCAACTTTTCCGGCGGACTCGGAGAGCACCACGGTGCGGGAGTCCGTCGCAACCCTGCCCTCGATGCCGGTTCCCACGAGGGGGGCCTCGGTTTTGAGGAGCGGCACGCCCTGGCGCTGCATGTTTGAGCCCATGAGCGCGCGGTTGGCGTCGTCGTGTTCGAGGAACGGGATTATGCCGGCGGCGACGGATATGAGCTGCTTGGGGCTGACGTCCATGTAGTCCACCTCGGAGGGGTCGACTTCAAAGACTTCGTCGAATTTTCTGGCGGTCACGCGGCCCACGAGCTTTCCGTCCCTGATCTCCGAGTTGGCCTGCGCCACGGTGAGCCCCTCTTCGTCGTCGGCGGAGAGGTAGTCTATCTTGTCGAGCACGCGCCCGTTTTCGACTTTTCTGTAAGGCGTTTCTATAAACCCGAATTCGTTGATGCGCGCGTAGCACGAGAGCGAATTGATTAGGCCGATGTTCGGGCCTTCCGGGGTTTCGATGGGGCAGATTCTGCCGTAGTGCGACGGGTGCACGTCGCGGACTTCAAAACCCGCCCTTTCGCGGCTCAGGCCGCCCTGGCCGAGCGCCGAGAGCCTGCGCTTGTGCGTGAGCTCCGAGAGCGGGTTTATCTGGTCCATGAACTGCGAGAGCTGGTTGCGCGCGAAGAAGTCGCGTATGACGGTCGTCATAACCTTGGTGTTGACCAGGCGCGACGGGGTGAGGGAGTCGCTGTTCTGGTCGGTGGCGTTCATGCGCTCGCGTATGAGCTTTTCGGTGCGGGCGAGCCCCATGCGGCACTGGTTGGCGAGAAGCTCGCCCACCGTGCGGACGCGGCGGCTGCCGAGGTTGTCGATGTCGTCGATTACGCCCTCGCCCTTCTTGAGCTTACAGAGGTATTTGGTGCCGGCGACGATGTCCTCGCTCGTGAGGGTGCGCGTCTCGAGGGGCGTGGAGAGCCCGAGCTTCTGGTTGATCTTGAAGCGTCCGACGCGCCCGAGGTCGTAGCGCTTGGGGTCGCGGAGGGTGCGGCGCAGGAGGGCGCGGGCGTTTTCGGTCGTCACGGGCTCGCCCGGGCGCAGCTGAGTATAGATGTATTTGAGCGCGCTCTCCTCGTTCTTGGTCTTGTCCTTTTTGATGGCGCGGACGATGGCGCCGTCGTCGACGGTGGTGTCGATGACTTTAAATTCGCGGATATTGGCCGCCTTGAACTTCTGGACGGCGATGGTGGTGAGAGTCTCGTACTGCTTGAGGAGCACGACGCCCTTGGCGGGGTCGGTGACGGGCTCGGCAAGGACGAAGTGGGAGATGTTTTCCATCTTCAGGGCCTTGTCCACCGAGAGATCCTCGACTTTGTAGAAGAGGTTGACTATCTCCTGGTCGGAGCTGTGGCCGAACGCGCGCAGAAGAGTTGTGATCAGGAACTTGCGGCGGCGACGGCGGCGGTCGATGTAGACGTAGAGCAGGTCGTTCTGGTCGAACTGCACTTCCACCCAGGTGCCGCGGTCGGGAATCAGGCGGAAGGAATAAAGCATCTTGTCGGAGCTGTGGAGGGTCTGTTCAAAGCATATGCCGGGGCTGCGGTGCAGCTGGCTGACGACGACGCGCTCGGCGCCGTTTACGATGAAGCTGCCGCTCTTGGTCATCATGTTGATGTCGCCCATGAATATGCGCTCTTCCTGCGTGCGGTCCTCCTCGCGCAGGCGGAAGGTGACGTGAAGCGCCACCGAGTAGGTCGCGCCCTCCTTTATGCACTCGACTTCGCTCATCTTCGGCCCCACGAGGTCGTAGGACACATACTCTATCTTGTGCTTGCCGTCGTAGCTTTCAATCGGGAAAATTTCGCTGAACACCGCGTGTAGACCGACCTGCCTGCGCTTCGACGGCGGGACGTCCATCTGAAGGAAATCCACATAGGAATTGAGCTGGTTCTCAATTAGATTCGGAAGCGGTATGACTTCCTTCAATTTTCCAAAGTTCTTTCGCTCTGACATATTTTTGGAGATGCTTTGTTGTTGAATTCCCTAAAAATTTTGCGAAACCCGATTCCGGCGCGCGGGCGGCGGCCGCATGCCGCGGGGCGTCCCGGCCCGCCGGAGGGCGCGGGGCGGAAGGCGCGCCTGAAAATTCGCGCACACGGGCGAAACCATTGCGGCCCCCCGGCGCCGAAAGGGCGCCCGGAAGGCGCAGTCGCCTCCCGTTGCCGGCGCGGCGCCGAAACGGGGGAAACGTTATTTCGCAAAATTTTTAAAGAACTTAAATTTTATCCCCTTTTTTTCGCTTCGGGATTTTTAAGCGTAAAAAGCGGACAGCCGCGGAACCCCCTTTGCGGGGCTCCGCGGACTCTCCGCGAAAGCCTCAATGCCGTAAATCCAAAGTCGCTTACTTGACTTCGACTTCGGCGCCGGCGTCCTTGAGCTTCTTGGCGATTTCTTCGGCTTCGGCCTTGGCGACGCCCTCCTTGATAGTCTTGGGCGCGCCTTCCACGAGCGCCTTGGCTTCGGCGAGGCCGAGGGAGGTAATCGCGCGGACTTCCTTGATGACCGCGATCTTCTTGGAGGCGTCGACGGACTTGAGGACTACGTCGAAAGCGTCCTTTTCTTCCGCGGGAGCTGCGGCGGCCCCGCCGGCCACTACGGCCACGGGAGCGGCGGCGCTGACGCCCCACTTGTCTTCGAGCTCCTTTACGAGGGCGGCGATGTCGATAACCGAGAGGCCGCTGAGCCATTCTATAACCTGATCCTTGGTAATGTCTGCCATGATGTTTTTCTCCTTTGGACGCTTAGCGTTCCGTCCGGAACATTTAAGGGGCGGCGCCCCCTAAGCTTGTCCTTTAGTTGTTTTTGTTTTGCCGCCCCCTCCGACAGATCATGGGGAGGGCGGCGCAAGATGAGTTTCAAAAGCGGGCGGGGCGCCCGCGGGCGCGGGCTATTCCGCCTTGCCTTCGAGCTTTTCGGCGTGCACGAAGAGGACGCGAACCATCTGCTTGGCGGGCGTCGAGAGCAGCGAGAGGAACTGCGCGCGCAGTTCGGGGAGGCTCGGGAGGCTGCCGAGGTGCTCGACTTCGGCCTTGGTCATGAGCTTTTCGCCGAGTATGCCGATCTTGACCGTGGCGTTTTCGCGGTCCTTGAAGAAATTGACCACCGCCTTGGCGACTGCGGCCGCGTCGTCGCCGCCGCTGATGATGCCCGTGGGGCCCTGCAAAACTTCCGAAAAGTCGGGAAGATTGAGCTCCTTGGCGGCGAGGGCGATGATCGAATTCTTCGCTATGTGGTACTGCGCGCCCACTTCGGCGAGGGCTTTGCGGAAATCGGCGGCGTTGGCCACCGTCACCCCCGTGAAGTTTACGAGAAAGACGTGCTCGGAAGCGCCGAGGGTCGCGCGGGCCTCTTCGAGAAGGTATTTTTTTTCTGGTCTCATTTGTTGTTCTCCTCCGGTTATTCGGCGGCTTCGGCGAGGTCGACCCTGACGCCGGGGCTCATCGTCGAGCTGATTGTTATGGAGTTGATGAACTTGCCCTTAATCATTTCGGGGCGCGCGGCGGCGACGCTCGAAAGCGCGGCCTTGGCGTTCTCGACGAGCTTGTCGTTGGCGAAGCTGCGCTTGCCGACTACGACCGAGAGGTTGGCGGTCTTGTCCATCTTGTATTCGACCCTTCCGCCCTTGACTTCCCTGATTGCGGATTCGACGTCGTCGGTGACGGTGCCGCTCTTGGGGTTGGGCATGAGGCCGCGGGGGCCGAGTATGCGCGCGAGCTTGCGAACCTCCTTCATCGCGGACGTGGTGGCGACGGCGACGTCGAATTCCATCCAGCCGCCCTCAATCTCCTTTATGAGGTCTTCGAGGCCCGCCTTGTCGGCGCCGGCGGCAATCGCGGAATCGGCGTGGTCGGTGAACACGACGACCCTGACCTTTTTGCCGCTCCCGTTGGGGAGGCGGACAGTGCCGCGAACCATCTGGCTGCTCTGCTTAGGGTCGACGTTGAGTTTGAACGAGAGCTCGACGGTTTCGTCAAAGCCCGCTTTCGGCATGGACTGGAGGGCCGCCACGGCGTCGGCGAGAGCCGACGGCTTCTGGGCGAGCGATTCAGCCGCCTTCCTGTATCTTTTGCTTCTTTTAACCATGACTTTTTTGCGTTTTGTCTCCTGCTTTTTATGCAGTGCGGTTGTTGGCGCCTTTCGGCGGAAATTTTCGGGGCTGCCCGCGCTTTCGGCAGGGCCCGCCCGCCGGACGGGCGCAACTCTGCGCGGCGCGCAGGCGGCGGAGTCAGCCCACGACTTCTATGCCCATCGAGCGCGCGGTGCCCTCGATGATCTTGCAGGCGGCCTCGAGCTGCGAGGCGTTGAGATCCTTTTCCTTGATCTTGACGATTTCCTTGATCTGGGCCTTTGTCACCTTGCCGACCTTGTCGACATTGGGCTTGGCGCTCGCGGTGGCAACGCCCGCCGCCTTTTTGAGGAGGACGGCCGCCGGCGGCGACTTGAGAATGAAAGTGAAGGATTTGTCCTGATAGACGGAAATGACCACGGGCAGAACCATGCCGGCCTGGTCTTTGGTGCGGGCGTTGAACTCTTTGCAGAATCCCATGATGTTCACGCCTGCGGCGCCGAGGGCGGGGCCGACCGGCGGGGCGGGATTCGCGGCGCCGGCGGGGAGCTGCAGCTTGATTTGTTTTACTACTTTCTTTGCCATTTTTGTGTTTTCCTATGGAATTTTCTACGCCTGAGGCTTTGCGTAACTTATTGTGCGTAAATTTATTTGCCGGAATCCTCGACCCTCGCAACCTGCCAGTATTCGAGCTCGACCGGCGTAAACCTGCCGAATATCGAGACGCTGACTTTCAGCTTGCCCCTCTCGGGGTCGATTTCGTCGATTCTGCCCGTGAGGCTCACGAACGGGCCGTCGTTGATCTTGACCTCTTCGCCGACCTCGAAAGAGACCTTCGGCTTTTCGGTGCCCTTGGACTGGTCGATCTGCTCGAATATCCTTTCGATCTCGTCCTTTTTGAGGGCTACGGGACGTTCGCCGCCCATGAAATTTATCACGCCGTTTATGCCGCGAACAAAGTACCACGGCTTTTCGAGGAAGTTTTCGTCGTCGTCAAACAGCTTGACGCGCACGAAGATATATCCGGGATAGAGGTTGCGGACGTGAACCTTTTTCTTCCCGTTTTTGATTTCGGAAATCGTTTCGGTCGGCAGGAGGATGTCGTCCTTTGAAATGTACGCGCCCATGTCCTCGATGTCGATCTGGCGCCTGAGGGATTCGACGGCCTTTTTCTCCATGTTGGAGCGCGTCTGAACAGCGTACCACTTGCGATTGTCGTCCGATGAACCGTCCATTGGATTACTTTCCGCCCCTCACGAGCGAGGTCAGCAGGTCGACCACATTGTAGATGGAGAAGTCCGCGAGACTCACGAATATGCCGAGCAAGCCTATCGCCACGAAAACAACCAGCACCGAATTGAGAAGCTCGGCGCGCGTCGGCCACGCGGCTTTTTTGAGCTCCGCGGCCATCTCATTATAGAACTGTCTGACTTTGCGAAATGGATTTGTCATTGTAATATGCGGCTGCGCCCCCCGGCGAAGCTTTGCGCGCTTGCGTTTGCGTCCGAACCGCCACGGGAAAAAGCCGCGCGCGGGCGTTTTAAAGAACAAACAGGGGCTGAGGGACTCGAACCCCCAACACGCGGTTTTGGAGACCGCTGCTCTACCAATTGAACTAAACCCCTATTGTTGAAAATCGTTGCGTTTTATCCGAAGCCGCCGGCGCGTCAACAAAAAAATTTCCGCGCCGCAATTTCGTTAGACGCCAAAGCCGGAAAGGCCGCAACCCTTCCGGCGGAGGCTAAAACCGGGAAAACTAAGCTATGATTTCCGAGATGCGTCCCGCGCCGATGGTGCGGCCGCCTTCGCGGATAGCAAAGCGCTGCCCCTTTTCCATGGCGATCGGCTTCTGGAGTTCGATCTCGATGGAAAGGTTGTCGCCCGGCATGACCATTTCGACCCCTTCGGGGAGCTTGCAGACGCCAGTGACGTCGGCGGTTCCGAAGAAGAACTGCGGGCGGTAGTTCGTGAAGAAGGGGGTGTGGCGTCCGCCTTCGTCCTTGGTGAGGACGTAGATTTCGGCCTTGGCCTTCGTGTGCGGGGTTATGGAACCGGGCTTG
This sequence comes from Candidatus Merdousia sp., assembly GCA_048390825.1. GTDB lineage: Bacteria > Verrucomicrobiota > Verrucomicrobiia > Opitutales > Intestinicryptomonadaceae > Merdousia. Next base: position 9,555 of record DBGCYC010000006.1, on the reverse strand, counting down.
GCGAGCACCTGGCCGCGCTGGATCTGGTTCTTTTCAATGCCGCGCAGGAGGAGGCCGACGTTGTCGCCCGCCTGGCCCTGGTCGAGGAGCTTGCGGAACATTTCGACGCCCGTGACGGTGGTCTTGCGGGTTTCGCCCATGCCGACGATTTCGACTTCGTCGCCGACCTTGACGATGCCGCGCTCGATGCGGCCCGTGGCGACCGTGCCGCGCCCGGTGATCGAGAACACGTCTTCGATGCTCATCATGAAGGGCTTGTCAACCGGGCGTTCCGGTTCGGGGATTTCCGCGTCGATGGCGTCCATGAGCTGGTCGATGGACTTGACGCCGAATTCGGTGCCTTCGAGGGCGCCGAGGGCCGAGCCGTGAATGATTTTAATGTCGTCGCCCTTGTAGTTGTACTTGTTGAGGAGGTCGCGGACTTCCATCTCGACGAGCTCGAGGAGCTCCTTGTCGTCGACGAGGTCGCACTTGTTGAGGAATACGACGATCTGCGGAACGCCGACCTGGCGGGCCAAAAGAATGTGCTCGCGCGTCTGGGGCATCGGGCCGTCGGCGGCGGAGACGACGAGGATTGCGCCGTCCATCTGGGCCGCGCCCGTAATCATGTTCTTGACGAAGTCGGCGTGCCCGGGGCAGTCGACGTGCGCGTAGTGGCGGGTGGGGGTTTCGTATTCTACGTGGGCGACCGCGATGGTGACCGTCTTGGTCGCGTCGCGAACAGTGCCGCCCTTGGCAATGTCCTGATAGGACTTAAACTGCGCCAGGCCCTTGTCCGACTGAACCTTCAGGATTGCGGTCGTGAGAGTAGTCTTGCCATGGTCGATGTGGCCGATGGTGCCTACGTTTACGTGTGGTTTCGTTCTTACGAATGATTCTTTCGACATGGTTCTTTCGGTTTTCTTTTGATAGGTTTTGTTGATGACCTTTTCAGCGAGCCCCAGAGCGGATTTGAACCGCCGACCCCGTCCTTACCAAGGACGTGCTCTACCGGCTGAGCTACCGGGGCGTGACTAAAAAAGCCGCCAGTTGTCTGGCGTTTTTAATTGAAAGTGATAAAAGATGCATTTTATAAATCTGCGCGTCAATATTTTTTTTCAAAAATTTTAGGCGCTCGGCGCCGCCAGCGCCCGCGGGCGCAAACCTTAAATTTAACAAATTGGTCGGCAATAAATTAAACAAAAAAATCCCGCCCAATCCGCCGCTTTCGGACAAAAGTCTTGCGCCGGGGCTCGGACGCGGCTTTTTTTGGGGCGGTGAACATCTCCGGAGCAAAAACCCGAACCTGCGAAATCCCCGCGGCGGAACTGGCGGCGAAATTCCGCGACGCAGACAGATTTCTGGAACTTTGCCGGGCGTGTCCGAATTTCGGGAAAATGTGGGCCTGCCCCCCGTTTTTGGCCGACCCTCCGCAGCTCGAAGAGCCCGGGGCCTCGTGCGAGCTCTTTATGACGGAAATCACGATGCCCGAAATTCCGCCCGGGGCCGACCCGAAAACGGAAACGGAGCGCGCGTACGGCGCGGCGCGCTCGGAGCTTGACGCGCAGCTGCTCGAAATCGAAAGGCGGACGCCGCGCGCCCTCGCGCTCTTCGGGGGTTCCTGCCGCAACTGCCCGCTGCCCGCCTGCCCGAGGGGCGGCGGGCTCCCCTGCCCACGGCCGCAATTCGCGCGCCCCTCCCTCGAAGCGCTCGGCTTCGACGTTTCCGCAATCGCGCGGGAAATCTTCGGCGAGGAGCTCGAATGGGCATCGGACACCCGTCCTCCGAAAAAAATCCGGATAGTCTCGGCGGTATTGCGCGCGCCGCATTAAGGTTTGACAGAACCCTCTTTTGCGAATTTTCTGGCTTTCCAAAACGCCCAACATAAAAGCCGCAAATCTTACTATGAAATCCAAAATATTGCCAACCGCGGCCGCCGCGCTGTTCGCCGCCTCTTTCGCCCTCTCGGGCTGCACCGAGAAAAAAATCGAGCTCTCCAAATCGGAGCTCGCCGACAAGATCAGGGGCGGATGGGCCGGGCAGATCATCGGCTGCACCTACGGCGGCCCCACGGAGTGGAAATACCAGCACAGGACGATGCCCGACTCCGAAAAGGTCAAATGGGACGAAAACTGCCCGATAACAACCACCATCTTCGGCGGCCTTTACGACGACCTCTATCTTGACGTCACTTTCATGGACGTGTTCGAACGCTTCGGGCTCGGCGCCCCGCGCATTGAATTCCAGCGGGCCGTTGGGGAATCCACCTACGAGCTCTGGGCGGCAAACAAGGCGGCGCGCTTCGCGTGGCTCGACGGCTTCCAAAGGGGAGAGCCCACTTCATGGAGGGTCAACCCCATGTACGACGACATAGACTTCCAGATAGAGGCCGACTACGCCGGGCTGATGGCGCCCGCCATGCCGAATGTCGCGGTGAAGTTCGCCGGGCCCGCGGGGAGGGCGATAAACTCCAACGACGGCTTTTACTGCGGCGCGTACGTGGCCGCCATGTACGCAGCGGCGTTCGCAACCGACGACATGGGGCGCGTCGTCGCCGAGGCGATGAAGGTCCTGCCCGCCGGGAGCAGAATGCGCAAGATAGCCTCCGACGTCGTGAAGTGGCACGGCGAAAACCCCGGCGACTGGAAGTACGCATGGCAGAAAATCGAGGACAATTACGTCAAAAAGCACGACCCGAACTACGGGGCCTTTGCGATACATGCGCCGTACAACTGCGCGTACATTCTCGTAGGCCTGCTCTACGGCGGCGGCGACTTTGAAAGAACGATGGAAATAGCGATGCGCTGCGGGCTCGACTCCGACTGCAATCCCGCGAGCGCGTGCGGGATACTCGGGGCCTCCATGGGCTACTCAAAGATTCCAGCAAAATTCAGGAAGAGGCTCGAGCCCTGCGAGGACAGGCTGTTCATGGGCACTTCGTACTCCCCCAAAAAGGTCTACGAGACGGGGCTCAGGCAGGCCCTCGCGGCCTTGAAGGCAAACGGCGCGGAATTCGACGGAGACAGAATCCTCGTGCCCGTCCTGCCGATAACGGAGCTGCCGCTCGAAGCGGACGCCCCGTCCGACGCAGAAGTGTCGCGCAAAAACGTCCCCGTGAAATTCGCCGTCTCCGCGATTGTCGAATTTGACGGCAGGGGCGCTACGCTATTGCCCGGCGACGAATTTTGCAAGGCGTTCAAGGCGTTCGCCGCCGCGCAAAAGGGCAAGGGGTTTGCGGGGGAAATCGAGGCAACGCTCGACGGCAAGAAAATCCGCTCGGCGAAATTTTTCACCGAAAAATACCGCGACCACAGGGCGTTCATATTCTCCGAGCGCGACATTCCGGACGGCAGGCACAGGCTCGAGCTGAAGCTCGTTAACGCCAAAGAGGGCTTCCCGGAATTTTCGGGATACCTGCAGGTTTTCTCAAACAGGAAATAGAAACACGGAAGGAAAAATTATGGCATCTGTAAAAGTACTGGCCGGAATATTGGCGATTGCCGCCGCGGCGCTCCCGTGCGCCGCGGGAAATGCGGAACTGACGAAATCCGAGCTCGCCGACAAGATCAGGGGCGGATGGGCCGGGCAGATTATCGGCTGCACCTACGGCGGCCCCACGGAGTTCAAATACAGGCAGAAGATAATACCCGACGACGTAAAAATTCCGTGGAACGAAAACTGGCCGATAACAACCACCATCTTCGGCGGCCTCTACGACGACCTCTACCTCGACGTCACTTTCATGGACGTGTTCGAGCGCTTCGGATTCGACGCGCCCCTCGTGGAATTCCACCGCGCCGTGGGGGAATCCTCCTACAACCTCTGGGCGGCAAACAGGGCGGCGCGCTTCGCGTGGCTCGACGGCTTCCAAAGGGGAGAGCCAACCTCCTGGAAGGTCAACCCCACGTACAACGACATAGACTTCCAGATAGAGGCCGACTACGCGGGGCTGATGGCGCCCGCCATGCCGAATGTCGCGGTGAAGTTCGCCGAAGCCGCGGGAAGGGCGATAAACTCCAACGACGGCCTGTACTGCGGCGCGTACGTGGCGGCGATGTATTCGCTCGCGTTCGAGTCCGACGACATGAAGTTCGTGGCGGCGGAAGCGCTCAAAGTCCTGCCCGCCGAAAGCCGCATTCGCAAGATGATGTCCGACGTGCTGGAATGGCACCGCCAAGACCCCTCCGACTGGAAGGCCGCATGGCGGAAATTCGAGGACAAGTATGTCAAAAGGCACGACGAAAACCTCGGCAGCTGCCACATACACGCGCCGAACAACTGCGCGTACATTCTGATCGGGCTGCTGTTCGGCAACGGCGACTTTGAAAAGACCATAGACATATCGACGCGCTGCGGGCTCGACTCCGACTGCAATCCCGCGAGCTCCGGCGGGATACTCGCAACCGCCCTTGGGTATTCAAAAATCCCCCTGAAATTCAGGAAACCCCTCGAGGCCTGCGAGGACAGGCTGTTCATGGGCACTTCGTACTCCCCAAAAAAGGTATACGAGACGGGCCTCAAACAGGCTCTCGCAGTATTGAAGGCAAACGGCGCGAAATTCGACGGCGACAAAATAACCGTCCCTCAAACCCCTATAAAGGAAATGGCGCTTGAAGAGGACGCGCCGTCGGCGGACAGGGTCTCGCGCAAAATAGTCTCCGTAAAATTTGCGGATTCGGCCTCCTTTGACTTTGAAGGCGTGGGCGCCACCCTCAGCCCGTCGCCGGAATTCAACAAGGCTTTCAAGGCTTTCGCCGACGCCCAAAAGGAAAAGGGGTTTGCGGGGGAAATCGAGATCAGCCTCGACGGCAAGAAAATCCGCGCCGCGAAATTTTTCACCAACAAACATTTGAACGAAAGAGACTTCCTGTTCTCGGCGCGCGGGCTCAAAAACGGCGCGCACAGGCTCGGCTTCAAGCTCGTGAACGCCAAGGAGGGCTTCCCGGAATTTTCGGGATACATCAAGATTTTCTACGAGAAAAAATAGCCGTCGGAAACGAAACAAAAAACTGATGTTTGAAAGATGAGATTGGAAACGGGAAATACCGGGAAATAATGGGAGATTACGGGAACTTAAAAACTTTGGGGCGAAGTCGTCAGCCAGATTTATCTGGAAAGGTTTTCGCCCTGTTAAAAGAGCCCTGCAACATCCCTTCCGAAGGCTTTTTTCCCAAACCTACTTCATTTTTCCAAAATAAAACTTCATGATACAAAACGGGGGCTCCGCCCCCGTTTTTTTTGCGGCCCGCTTAGAAAAGGCAGTTGCGAAACTCGCAGTTTTCCGTCCCGAATGCGTCAACGGCCGTTTTCCACGGGGAATTTTCCCCGGAAGTTTTCAGGCGGCAGCCGTCAAAGAGGATGTTTTTGGCGTACCGCAAAAGAAGAGCCGCCGCAACGCAGTCCCCGTTTTTTTTCCAATCCGCAAGGGTCCGCACCTGCACGGGGTTTTCCGGTATCGCGTCCCCGCCGGACATCTCAAAGTCGCAATCCCTGAAAGTTATGTCCGATATGTTCCTTTCGAGATGTCCGGCAATTATGCTCGACCTGTCTCCCCCGAAGAGGCAGTCGGAAAACGCGACGTTTTTTATGGACGCCTTGGCGCCCGCCTTCCCCCAGTTGAAGCTGTCCGAAAGCATATTCAGCGGCCTCATCGCCCGAATGAGCGCGTTGGAAATGCGGACGTCCTCTATCTGCGCCCCGCCCCTGCCGTGGTACGCGCCTATGAAAGAGATCCCCTGGAAGGTGTTCTTTGCAACTATATTGTCTATCGAGCAGCGCCTGATGCGCCCGGCGCCCACGCCTATCCGCACGGCGTTGCAGGTTGACTGGAGGACGCACCCGGAAATTGCGGCGTCCTCGCAAACCGCCGACCTGTTTTTAAGCCGTGCGGGATTCGCGCGCAGGGTTATGCAGTCGTCCTCGGTGGATATTGCGCACCCGCTCACGACCGCCCGGGAACAGGAGTCTATGTCTATGCCGTCGTTGTTGTGCCCGCGCGGGTCGTTTTTTATCGTCACCCCGGACACAAAAACGTCCGAACACCCGTGGAAGAAGCAGGTCCAAAACGGGGCGTTGGAAAGCCGCACATTCCTGACGGACGCGCCGCGGCACTCGCAAAAGAAAAGCATCTGGCCTGGGCGCCACTGCGGATACGCGAACTTCTCCGGAAATTTCACCGACGCGTTGCCGGGAACCTGCATCCAGAAGTCGAGGCCGCTTCCGTCGATTTCGCCCCCGCCGAAAACGGACACGTTTTCGGCTTCGAGCGCGACGAGCAAATGCGCCCCGGAGGCGCGTTCCGACGGTATCGCGGCGTTCTGGGGGCAGAAATCGTCGCGGTTGTACAGGCTTTTGTCGGTCGACGCCTTCAAAACCGCCCCCGGCAGAATCTCGAGCCCGATGTTGTCGCGCAGGTAAACCGTCCCGGAAAGGAAAACCCCTCCCTCGAGCCTGACTATCCCTCCGCCGTTTTTCGACGCCGCGTCTACCGCCGCCTGTATGGCGCGCGTGTCGTCGGATCTGCCGTCGGCTCTCGCCCCGTATGACTTCGCGCAGAACACTCCGCACTCCGCGCGCGCCGGGAGCGCGGACGCCGCGAACAAAAGCCCAAAGAACTCCGCCCTCGTCATGGCGTCACTTTTCAAATTTGAACGGGAATGCCGGCAAATCGGAAGTGGAATACAGCCACGCGTCGGGTTTGGCCCACGGCTTCCAAAGATAGCGGACGCCCTCGGGGGCGGACTTGCCGTCGGGGCTGGCTACGAACACCGACCCGCGCCGGATTTCCGGCCTGCCCTCAACCCATTTGCCTCCGATTTTGAGCTCGAACCCCCGCGGCTGGCCCTTGCCGACGAGCTTCTTGCCGAAAGCGTCGAATTTCACGCTCGCGCCCGCGTCCGAAAATTCCGCTGAGGCGAACTCGGGCGAAAACGCCGCCACCGACCTTTTGTTGTATACTGCGCGCTCCGCGATTTTCGCAAGCCTCTCGCCCACGGGAGTCTTGTCGCGCGGGTGGACGTCCTTTTCATCGCCGAGGTCCACCGCGTTGGCAATCCCGGAATATTTCAATTTTTTCGCCGCCGCAAGCTGCTGGGCCCTCAGATCCGCCCACAGCTTTCCGCCTCCGAAAGACGGAAGCTGCACGCACAAAAACCACAGTTTTTCGTCGCCCCATTTTTCGCGCCAGGCGCCCACCATGTTTTCGTACATGGCCCCGAACTCCGCGACGGCCTCCGGATTGCCCGCGCCGTACCCGCTCTCCTGCTCTCCCTGGTACCACACGACCCCCCGCGCCGTCAGCCCCGCCATCGGGGCCGCCTTGGCGTTCCAGTGCTGCACGGGAACCATGTTGTTGGCGTACGGGGTGAATTTGAGCGGTTTGTTGAACTTGTCCCAGTTCGGAGACGGCTTCGGCTTTCCTTCCTCCTTCGCCTTTTTGCACTTCTGCTCGTATTCGGCGAGGTACTTTTTGTGCGCCTCAAGCTTCTTCGCATAGCCCCCGGACTTCACGTAGGCCTCGGAATCTTTGAGGTATTTTTCATAATATTTCTTCTGGTAGGGAACGTTCCGCACATACTCCTCCGGCGTCCATCCGGCCATCAGCGTTCCGCCCATAGCCGTGTGCACGAGGCCGACGGGAACGCCGAGGTCTTTCAGCAGCTTTTCGCCGAAATAAAACCCCACGGCAGACTGGCTGCCCGCGTTTTCGGGGGTGGTCTCCTCCCAGCGCGCGCCCTGGTGGAAGTCTTCGAGGGGCGACTTGTCAATCGCGCCCAGACTCATTCTGAAATAGCGCAGGTTGGGATAGTTCGCGCGGGGTATTGCCACATGCGCGTCGTCGGTCCTGTCGAGCGTCATCTGCATGTTGCTCTGCCCGCTCAGAATCCAGAGTTCGCCCACCACGACGTTCTTTATGACGAGCGCGGGCTCTCCGTTTTCATAGACTCTGAGCTCGCGCGGATCGGAAGAGGCTTTCAGCGGCGGAAGCGACAGGCTCCATTTGCCGTCGGCTCCGGCCTTTGCGGACTTCTTCCGGCCCGCAAACTCGACCGCGACCTCCGCGCCCGGCTCCGCCGTACCCCAGAACTTGGCCGGCCTGCCGCGCTGGACGAGCATGTTGTCGGAGAAGATCGACGGCATTTTTACTTCGGCGCCGAGCTGGCACGCCGCAAAGAGCGCGAGCGCAGCGAAAATCCGAGCGGGAATTTTTGCGATATTCATACGGTTTTATTTTTCGGGTTTTTCAAACTTGAAAGAAAATAGCGGAGCGCCCTGCAAATTGTATAGCCACACTTCCGGCTTGGCCCAATCCCTCCAGAGATAGCGCACGCCCTCGGGGACGGATTTTCCGTCGGGGCTTGCGACAAACGCCGCCCCGCGCCGGATTTCCGGCTTGGCCCCCACCCACTTGCCCCCGATTTTGAGCTCGAACCCGCGCGGGGCGCCCCTGCCGACGAGCCCGCCGGGGGAGTCAATGCGCACGAGGGCCCCTCCCGCGCGGTAGTCCGCGGAAACCGCGCGCGGGGCCGGCAAAACCGACTTGTCGCCGTAGACATAGGCGAGCGCCGCCCTTTCGAGCCTGCGCCCCACGAGGGTTTTGTCGCGCGGGTGGACGTCGTCCTCCGCGCCCGTGTCTATTATGTTAGCGCAGGCCGCCCTGCCGGTTTCGTCCGAAGCGCAGAGCTGCAGCGCGCGCACGCGCGGCCACGCGGGCGAACCGCCTTTGGAGGGCAGCTGCGCGGCGAGGAAGAAAAGCTTTTCGTCGCCCCACCTCTCGCGCCAGGCGCGTATCATGTTGGCGTACATATCCCCGAACACAAAAGACGGCGAATGTTCGGGGTCGTCCCCCCAGCCGTCGGACTCGCCCTGGTACCAGAGCACTCCGCGCGCCGAATATCCCGCAACGGGGGCGACTTTCGCGTTCCAGTGCCATATCGGGATCTCGTTGAACGGCACGTGAGCGGATTTGAGCGGCACGCTCACCCCGCACTCCCACGCGCTCGGGCGGGGCTTCCCGGCCGCGTCGGCCTCTCTGCACGCCGCCTCGTATTTCGCGCGCCGCCGCTTCATAAGCTCGACGCGCTTTTCGTACCCGCCGTTGGCGAGGTAGTCCGCGCGCTTTTTGTTGTAGTCGGCCATCCATTTCTTATTGAAGGGCACGTTGTCAATGTATTCCGCCGGCGTCCACGCCCGCATGGAAGTCCCGCCCTTGCAGACGTTCACGAGCCCCACGGGGACTTTCAGGTCTTTCAGCAGCTCCTCGCCGAAGTAAAACCCGACCGCGCTGAACCCGCCCGAATCCTTCGGATTGGAGGCGATCCACCGCGCGCCGGGGATAAAATACTGCTCCTTTTCCTCGATCCGGTTGGAGTCCATTTTGAAATAGCGCAGATTGGGATAGTCCGAGCGCGCAACCGCCTCCCTGGCGTCGTCTGTCTTCGCCAGGGCCCACTCCATATTGCTCTGTCCGCCGAGAATCCAGACCTCGCCGACGAGCGCGCCCTTCACCGTCTTTGAGAGCTTCCCGTTCTCGTAGACTTTCATGTCGCGCGGCTCAAAGGAGGCCTCCATCGCGCC
>DBGCYC010000005.1:0-16204 GCA_048390825.1 Candidatus Merdousia sp. | reverse complement strand
TCGTCCAGCGGGCCGGGAAGTTTCCGAAGAACGGGGATTCGGGGGCGGAAATCTTCCGCAGGGCGGCTCGGGACATGGCGGCGCGGTGAGTTTTGCGCCTGTTTTGAAACAAACGGGATTTTTTTGCGTTATTAAACTAAAAATAAGGACGTTTATGAAGATTTTGAAAAACGGCAAACGGGGGGCGCTCGCGCGCCGTTCAAAGAGGGCGGCTTTTACGCTCATGGAAGTGCTGCTTGCGATAGCGATGATTTCGATGCTCGCGTTCATCGTGGTGGTGAACCTCGACAAGACAATGTCGGAGAGCCAGACGAAGATTACGGAGTCTTTCGTGAACGGGTCGCTGCAGACGCCGCTGATGACGTTCAAGCTCGCCGTCGGGCGGTACCCGACGACGGAGGAGGGGCTGAAAGCCCTTCTGGAAGCCCCCGAAGCCGTCTCGGACAGGTGGAAGGGCCCGTACGTGCGCAACCTCCCGCTCGACCCGTGGGGCAACGCCTACCAGTACCGCCAGCCGGCGGCGAAGAGCAAGGACGGCTACGACGTGTGGTCGATGGGCCCCGACGGCAAAAACGGCACCGAGGACGACATAGGCAACTGGTAGCATGTTTTCGGACGGCTGCCATTCGGGGGGTCGCGGCGTTTCGCGCGCGTTTACGCTCGCGGAAATAATTCTCGCCATAGCGCTCGCAGCGGCGGTATCGGCCCTTGCGGCCTCGATGTGGCTGCCCGACGTTGCGGCGGTGGAGGACAGGCCGCCGGCCTCCGCCCTGAAGACGGCGGTGATCCGCGCCCGCGCCGAGGCGGCGCGCCTCGGGGAGCAGACCGTGCTGCGCTTCGACCCGCGCGGGTTCTTTTCCGTTTCCGATTTCAAGACCCGCCGGGAAATCGCGCGCCTGTACCTGCGCAAGGCCGACGAGCGCGCCGCCAAAGCCGCGGAGGCCGATTCGGAGCCGGCTGGCGAACCCCGCGGAGGCTTCGTAAAAATCTCGTTTTTTGCGCGGGATCCCGAAATTCTCGAAAACCCCGGAGTCGAATTCCCTGACGGGGAAATCCGCGAGGTTCGCTTTTCGCCGGATTCCGCGATGACGCCGTTTTATGCGGTGCTGTCGTTTTCGGACTTAGCGCGCACCGTGTTTTTCGACCCGTTCTCCGGCGACGAGGACGAGGCGCCGCAAAAGGGGGGCGGGGAATGACGGCGCGCGCCCGGATGCGGCGGAAGGCCTGCGGCGCGTGGGCCGGTAAATCCGCGGCCGCCCCGCGCCGCGGCGGGTTTTCCCTCGCGGAGGCGGTGCTCGCGCTCGCGCTCTTTGCGGCCTCGGCGTTCGCGGTGTCGCAGATTTGCTACAACTGCGTCTATCCGCTCTCCGCGGCGGACTCCGACCCCGCGAGGGAGGCCGACATCCGCAGGGGCGTGGAGGCGGTTTTGGGCGTGGACGACTACGACTCGCTCTCCGACGAAATAGACGTGGAGAGCTTCGACGGCGAAGTTTTGAAGGCCTGCGGCGAGGCCGAGCCCACGCAGATTGCCGACCTTTTCAGGCTCGAGATAACGGTGCGGGGGAAGTCGTTCGAGCGCAGGCGGACGGTGTTCGTCGTGCGCCCCGGCTGGTACGAAATCTCGACCGAGCGCGACGACATAATAACCGACAGGACGGACTATCTCGAGGATTTGCGCATGGAGGCCGCGAAATGACCGCCCGCCCGAGGCGCGCGTTTACGCTCGCGGAGTGCGTGCTCGCTATTTCCGTATCCGCGCTCCTGATGTTCGGGGGGGCCGCGCTGCTGTTCGACATGTCGCGCCTCTCGGAGGGCCTCGAGAGGGGCGGCGGCCTGAAATCCCACGTCGACGGGGTCGAAAGCTTCCTGCGCGGTTCTTTTTCGTCGTCGTCAATTTCGGACAGCTCCAAGCTCGGGGAGACTCTGGCGTCGAATTCCGACAAGACTGTGTTCGTCGCCAAAAGGCCCGAGAGCATTGGGGCGGGCGACTGGCTGCTCGCCTTCGGGTGCGCGCACGACCACCCGTTCTACGTCTCCCCAACGGGGTTTTCGCCGGAGAAGCTCTGCTGGCTCGAACACTCGGGCAATGCGCTTTTCATAGTCTGGAAGTTCGTAAGCCCCGAGGAATACGGGCAGGACTGCGCGGTGTACAGGAGCGAAGTTTCGCGCCGCGTCGCGGGGCTCGAATATATGTATTTCGACGATGTCGGCGGCTGGAAGGCGGAGTCCGCCCTGCGCGAAACATCGACCGGCTCCGTCATGCCCGAATACCTGAAAATAATTTTCAGGGACGGCGGCGAAACCGTCGAGCGCATCGTGCGCCTGGACAATTTCACCGACGGGGGGATAAAATGAAGACCGGCAGATTCCGCGGGGCGGCCGCGCTGATTTTCGTGCTCGGGCTGATCGCCGTGACCTCGGCGGTGGCGGCGGGGATTGTGGAGTTCGCCGCCCTCAGGCTGAAGCCGCGCGCGTCCGCCGCGCTCGCGGCAGAATTGAAGCTCGACGCCGAGAGCGCGCTGAACGCGGCGGTCGCGGTGCTGCGCGAGTACGCCGAAATCGACGGCGGGCTCTATGCCGAGAGCCAGGGGTGGGGGAAGCCGCTCGCCGACGGGCGGATAGAGTTCGACGGCTTCGAGGCGGACGTCAAGATTTCCGACGAGAGCGGAAAAATTCCGCTTTCCGCAATGGACTCCGCGAAGTTCGTCAGGATATTCGAGGAGCGCGGAATGTCGTCGGCCTCCGCCCAGCAGGCGGCCGACTGCATAGCCGACTGGTGCGACTCCGACGACGCGCGCGGCGTGTTCGGCGCGGAGTACGACGACTACGACCGCGGCGCGGCGCGCCCGCCGAACAGGGCGTTCAAGTCGTTTTCGGAGCTCGCGTTCGTGAAGAACGCCTGCGAGGTGTTTTTCGACGCCGACGGAAACCCGACTGATTTTTACAGGATTTTTTCGGAAAACTTTTCGCTCGAAAATTTTTCCAAGGTCAACCTCAATTCGGCTTCCGAAGAGACCCTCGCCATTTTGTGCGAACTCGAGTCCGAGGATTACGACCCCGACCTGTACCGCGCCATACGCGGGGAAATCGGGACGGTGGACGACGGCAAGTATTGGGTGGAGAGCCTTTCGGATATCGAAAACAGGGGGGCGAGGTTCGTTCCGCGCGGCATGGCGTCGGCATCGGCGTCCCTGCTTAAAATAGAGGTGACGGCGCGGCGGGGAATCGCGGAATACAGGATAGTCGCGTTCTACGGCTCCGAAACGCAGTCGTCGTCGGCTTCGGCGCGCGGCGCCGACGGCTCGCGCCCCGGTTCCTCGCAGGCGGGCGGCGGCAGGCCTTCATCGTCCCAGGGCGGAAATTCCGGGGGCTCTTCCGGCTCGATGACTTCCGGGGGAAGCGGAAAGTCCTCCTCCGCGCGCGCTTCGTCAATGAAAATCCTGAAAATCTACGAGCGCGGCATGCCGTGAAGCGGCCTTGCCCCGCGAATTTCCGCCGCCCGCGGCGTTCCGGCAAAGGCCCGCAAAGGCGTCCGGCAATCCCGGATTTTTTGTGCAATGCGCCGCCGCGCGGCGCGTCCTGAAAGCTTCCGCCAGAATAAAGCGGATTCGGACTTCGGGGCGGATTGTTCGGCCCGCGAGGGGGAACAATGGGCGATACAGGACTCGAACCTGTGACATCCTGTGTGTAAAACAGACGCTCTAACCAACTGAGCTAATCGCCCTGAAATTACCGTCAAATAATGCAAATGCCGGAAGCGCAGGCAAGCTTTTTTTCCGTGAGGGCGTCAGCCCATGAAGGCGGGGCGGAGTTTTCGCCGCCTTGCGGAGCTTTACGTGAGCGCGTATGGCGCGTGCGACGGCGGATTCCCGTTTTAGCGTCGCGCGATTCATTCCGTTTGGCCGCGGTATTTGAGGCTGCAATCGGAATGTGTTGCAGAGTCCGTTGGGCGGGGTTTGTAGCATTCGCGGGGCGGAGCGGTTTCTGTTTGTAAAGGAAAAGGTTTGGGGCCGGACTGGATAAGAGGGACAAAAGGGCGAAAGTCCAAGTTGTATTAAACTGCGCAACATATAGTTAGGAAATGACAAGATCTTTTGAAAAATACGCAAAAATAGGCCTGTTTTGCTCGCGCGGGCAGCTTTCGGGGAAGGGCGCGGGTATGAGTTGCAGCGCGGTTCGTCGAGGGCGACGGGAACGCTGGGTTCTGAGAATACAGGCGTCAGACCCGAACTTATAGCCGCAATCCGCGAAGCCGGGGTGACCTCTCGCCTGCCGCGCAGTATTAGCGGGAAAGTGCACGCCTTGCTCGAACGGCAATATGCAGCTACGGCGGCCGCGCTGCGAAAAATTTTCAGTCGGCGGCAGGATTTGCGGCGGGGCGGGGGGTTCGTTCAGCTTTCCCGGCGGGCGCGAAGCCGCGCCGCGAGAGCATGCCCGCAAATTCCCCGCCTTTTATCAGATTTCCCGCGGGAATCGGGGAGGATTCAAACTCTCCGTTGCGCCCGCCGCGCCCGTATGTCTCGTAGACGGCCGGGACGCCGCCGCCGCCGTATCTTCCGCATATGAGGCCGCCTTTGAGTTCAGTGGCGGATTCTCCCAGAACCTCGTAAACTTTTTCGCCTTTCGGATCTATTATGTACGAACTTCCGTGGGCGACCGTACATTTGAGGTATATTGCGCCGCTTTTGAGCTTGTAGACGGCGAATTTGTCGAGCCCGCACGTGTCGGCCCATATCCCGACGCGCTTTCCGCTCTCGAAGGCTATGCGCCTGTCGAATTCCGGGCACAGCGTTGCGAGCGCGCGCATTTGCAGCTCGCACTTCGGCTCCGACGGGATTTCCACGCCCTGCCACGTGTTCAGGCGCACCGCCAGGATTGCGGCGGCGACGGCGAGGGAAACGGCGATGGAATACGCGAACCCCGCGGCGAACGAGAGCGCCGCGTATACCGCGGAAACCCCGGCCTTGCGAGATTGCAGGACGTGGAAGGCGAATCCCGCAGCGAGTATCGCAAACGGCGGAAGCAGGAGCGCATACGGCCGCGCGGGCCCGCCCTGAAAACGCGCAAGAAGCGCGAGCCATAGCGCGAACGCGACTCCCATGAACGCGCAAATCATCGGGACTGTCCCGAGCGTGAATATTGCAAACCCGCGCAAACCCGCGCACGGGCGCAGGCATCTTGCCGCGGAGTTGCAGTCCGCTCCCTCGGCCTCATTGCGCGGCCCTGCGCCCGCGCGCAGTCGCAGTCGCCTCGCCAACAGCGAGGTTCCGGCGAGCAGGGGGAATGAAATGGAAATCCAGTACATATTTTTTGCCGGGAGCACAAGGGCGGGCGGAAGCCGGGGCGGTTTCCGCTTCGTCCGCAAAACGCCCGGGCGGAATGGTTATGTAGCATTCTTTGGTTTTTGCGCGCGCTTTGCAAATCCAAAAGGCGGAAGTTTCGGTAAAGCGCCGAAATTTTCCGGCGGAAGGCGGCGCCAATACGGATTGCGGGAAGAGATATTCCGGCGCGCCGAAAACTCGGCGTTTGGGCGCGCCGGGGTAAATTCCAATTTAATTTTCATATCATACATTATTTTTAATATCAAATAAAATTTTTGATATTTTTTGTGAATTCTGAAATTATCGCTCCGCAAACAAAGAAACGCTTATGAAAAGACTTATCCCATTGATAGCGGTTTTCGCGTGTACGGCTGCGCACGCGGCCCTTCCGGAAACCCCTCTGACCTCGCAGTACACGATAAACACGAGCGAAACGCTCACCGACAGCCCCTATGTAGTATCTACGGGCAGCGTGCTTAACATCGGCGACGACGCCGGCGGCTCGGGAACTTTGAATGTGCTCTATTCCGAGCAGGCGCTGGTCTTTTCGGGGGGCGGCACCATAAACATCGGCACCGCGGAGACGGTTGGGGAATTTCATCTCACGGGAACCAACGAAAATTTCCCGGCAAATAGCTATACGAAGGTGATGGACTTTTCCGGGCTGATTAATGTGAATGAGATGGGGTCGTTTGTACTCGACGGGTATTATCCCTCAACCTGGGGGGCGCTGGTTGTTATCGGGACTCTCAATTTGAGGGGGACGTTTTCCACGCCCATTACGGGCAGTAGCAAGAGTTACATACAGATAAAAAACCTGAATCTGTACAATGGTGCGAATTTGTACTCCACTTCGTCGCCGCTCAAAATGGGTTCAAGTTCCGTTTGGAACCTCTATTCCTCCGGGATTACCACCGGCAGGCTGCGCGTCGGATACTCGTCCACGCTGAATTTAAAGGGTGAAAACGTTCTGGAAAATATAGGCTACATATCCATGGACGACTCAAACGCGACGCTGACAATAAGCATGGAAAATTATTCAAATGCCATAAAGGGATTCCAATTCTGCACGGGTTCGGTGGTGAACATTTATTTGGACCCTTTCAGGGATTCGGATTCCGTCCTGTCTATTTTAAGCATGGGGACAAAGGACGGCTATGTTGTCGACGGGGAGGAATACGAGATGAACATAAACAATTTTGCGAACGACTCGATTTTCATAGGAGACCCAAACGGCGTGACCATGCAGGAAGACGGAAGAATATACATTGCCTCGAAAAACGCCTATGTGAAGCTGGCGGCCTATTCCACGACGGGGGAGGAGATCTTTGGCGACTGGTCGCTTGACTGGGACGACGAGAGGGGCCTGTTTGCTCTCAACAACACCGGCGCGATTCCCGAGCCCGGGGCGTGCGCCGCGGCGTTCGGTGTCTTGGCGCTCGCGTACGCGGCGCGCCGCGGGAGAAATTGAGGGCGGTTCAATAGTTTTTACAAAATGAAAGACCTCCTGATACGGGAGGTTTTTTATTTTTCAGGAGTGCGGAAAAAATTAATTTAATTTTTATATCATATATTATTTTGAGTATCAATAAAATCTTGATACCTTATGTAAGTTGTGAAATTATTGGTCAACAAACCAAAAAACGCTTATGAAAAAACTTATCCCATCAATGGCGCTATTCGCGTGCGCTGCCGCATACGCCGCCCTTCCTGAAACCCCTTTGTCCTCGCAGTACACGATAAACACGAGCGAAACGCTCACGGACACCCCATACGAAATCGCCGCGGGCGGCGTGCTGAACATCGGCAACGATACTGGAGGTTCGGGGACTTTGAACGTATTGTATTCCGAGCAGACACGGGTCTTTTCGGGAGGCGGCACCATAAACATCGGTACCGCGGGGACGGTTGGGGAATTTCGCCTTACGGGAACCAACGAGAATTTTCCGTCGGGCAACTATACGGCGGTAATGAATTTTTCGGGGCTGATAAACGTGAACGCGTCGGGGGCGTTTGTAATCGACGGGTATTATCCGTCAACTTGGGGGCCGGTGGTTCTTATTGGGGCTCTCAATTTAAGAGGGGCGTTTTCCACGTCCATTACGGGGTCAAGCAACAGCTACATACAGATAAAAAATCTAAACCTCTACAATGGCGCGAGCATGCACTCCTCGCAGCCGCTCAAAATGGCTTCAAATTCCGTTTGGAATCTCTATTCCTCCGAAATTGCCACCGGCAGGATACGCGTGGGATCATCGTCCACGATAAATTTAAAGGGGGAGAATGTTCTGAAAAATGTGGGCAGTGTAGCCATAGATGATAATGACGTGACCATGACCATGAGCGTGGACAATTATTCCAATGTCATAAAAGAACTTGGATTTAACAAGGGCTCGGTATTGAACATTTATTTGGATCCTTTCAGAGATGCGGATTCCGTCCTGTCGATTTTGAGCCTGACCACAAAGGACAACAGAGTTATGGCCGGGGAGGAGTTTGAGATGAACATAAACAGTTTCTCGAATGACTCGATTTTCATAGGCGACAAAAACGGCATAACCGTGCAGGACGACGGAAGAATATACATTGCTACGAAAGACGCCTATGTGAAGCTGTCGGCCTATTCCGCGGAAGGGGAAGAGATTTTCGGCGACTGGTCGCTTGACTGGAACGATGATATGGGGCTGTTTGCGCTCAACAACACCGGGGCGATTCCCGAGCCCGGGGCGTGCGCCGCAGCGTTCGGCGTTCTGGCCCTCGCGTACGCGGCGCGCCGCTGGAGAAATTGAGGGCGTTTCAATAGTTTCCAAAACGAAAAACCTCCCCGCGTGGAGGTTTTTTTGGGGCTTCCTTCCCCGGGACGCGAAAGGCGGACGGCATTCCAAGCCGCGGAAAGTCCGCCTCCGAAAGATAAAGACCGCGCGTTGCCAAAAGTCATGCGGAAGGAAGGGGGTATTCGGAGCCTTTCGGCAAAATGCGATGAATATTATTGTAAGGCGTCCGGCGTTGTTCTTTTTTATGCGGGCATGGGAAGATTAGAAATTTTTGTTTTAGCCTTCGCGTTTTTGGCGGGTTGCGGCGCGGCTTTCGGGGAATCCGTATTTGCGCCCGGCACTTTTGCCGGAGACACCCGATACGACGTAAAAAAAGTCGCTTACGGGGCGGAAGGGTCTTCTGACAGCCTGCTGTGTTGGGCGGCGTCGGCTTCCAACAACCTTCAGCTGTGGCAGGACAATTTGGCTAATTCCGGCTATGTTATTCCCGGGGGAATTCCGAACGGAAAAACGCAGGAAGTTTATTCCACGGATATTTTTTACGTTTTTGCAAATAGTTGGGAAGATGAGGGGTCCTACTCTTTAATTGCCTACCAATGGTATATGACGGGAAATTATGATACTTCTATCGTAGAGGGCATGGGCGCCTCAAAGCCCCTCCCCGATCCCATGTCTGACGGCGGATATTGGGCATTTCTTGGCTATGATATGAATGACCTTGCAGAGCGCATAGATCTGGCGGGAAGCATTTCCACACCCGCCCAAAAAACATGGCTGGCAGACGCCTTGGAAATGGTATTTGGCAACGGATTTTATGCCTCGTTGACCGTCAACAACTGGAATAACCATAGCGTAACTTTAACGGGATATGAATACGACCCGTTGAGCAACGACATAACAGGCCTTTGGATTTGCGATTCGGACAATCCAAATACCGACTCCAACTTTCTGGTGGACATTTCATGGAATGAAACTCTCGATTCATGGATACTGGGGGAGGCCCATATCGACGAAAGTGAAATTGTTTCCGATTACAGCCTGGAAGGATGGTGGGTTGCAGGCATGGAGGTTTTTAAGGCGCCCATGCCCGTTCCCGAGCCTTCAATCTATGCGGCGATATTCGGAGCGTTTGCTCTGGCATTCGCGGCGTTCCCCAGAAGAAAATAATTACCCGCAATAACTTCGTTGGCGGGGAAATTAGATTCCAATGGGGAAATGTCTGTGAATTTAAATTTCTTAAAAATCAGTCGGAGCTTCTCTTGAACGACACGACGGCGTATGTGTTCAGCACCGCCGAGAACGCGCATATTGCGAGGAACTGCGGGAGCAGGTCGGAGAATGACGCGCCTTTCAGGTAGATCGCGCGGATTGCCTCGACGATGTGCCTGACCGGGTTCAGCAGCGTCATCTTCTGCGCCCAGCCCGGCATGCTTGCAATCGGCGTGAAAATGCCGCTCATCAGGAGGAATATCATTATGAAAAACAGGAACGTCAGAATCGCCTGCTGCGCGCTCGAGGATATGTTCGAGATTATCAGCCCGAAGGCCGTGAACGCCGTCAGGTAGAGCGCGGAGAACGCGTAGACCGCCAGGAATCCCCCCTTGGGCAGAAGCCCGTAAACGGCGTAGGCTATAGCGACGCCCATCGACAGAATCGCCATTCCGATTATCCATACGGGGAAAATCTTTGATGCTATGAACATCGTCTTTGATACGGGAGCGACATTCATCTGCTCCATGGTGCCGCGCTCCTTTTCTCCGACTATGTTGAGGGCCGCAATTATTCCGCCTATGAGCGAGAGCAGGAAGACCATGACCCCCGGGACTATGAACGCCTTTGAACTGAGGTGCGGGTTGAAGCGGTAGTCGGAGAGGATTTCGACATTCTGGCGTTTTGCGCCCGGATCCGAAGATTCCAGGGTTTCGCGGGCGAAGTCCCCTATTATGCCGCCTGCGTAGGAGGCCCCGAGCCCGCCCTTTATACCGTTTACGGCGTTCACGCTCATCAGCACCTGCGCCCCGCCGCCCGAGGCGAGGCTTTTTTCAAAACCCCTTGGGATTTCCAGCACGATGTCGGCATTTCCCTTTTCTATGTCGGAAAACGCGCTCCCGAAAGATCCCCGCGAGAACGACGCGGTGAAGTGCTCCGAGGCCGCAAGCTTCCGCCCGAGGCGCGCGGAGAGCGGCGAGAGGTCGCGGTCCACTATTTCCAGGTTGATGTTTTTCACCTCGAAGTTCGCGGCCCACGGCAGGATCAGAAGCTGGATTACCGGTATGGCGAATATCAGCTTCGGCATGAATTTGTCGCGGAATATGTGCTTGAACTCCTTTTCTATCAGGTAGAGAAAGCGTCTCATTTTATTCGAGCCTTGTTTTGAACCTCGCAATGCTCACGAGCGCGAAGGCAACCGCCATGGCGGCCATCACGGCGATATTTTCGGCTATGAGGCCGATGCCCCCGCCTTTCAGCATGACGTCGCGCATGGCGGAAATATACCATTTTGCGGGGACGATTTCGGAGAGGCATTGGAGGACGCGCGGCATGTTTTCTATCGGGAAAATCATTCCCGAAAGCAGCACGGTCGGCAGCATGAAGACCGACGTGGATATGAACATCGCCGTCTGCTGGGTGTTTGCGAGCGTGGAAACGGTTATGCCTATGTTCAGGGCGAGCAGGGTGTACAGAACGGAAATTCCGAAAATGAGCGCCGCGCTCCCGCGTATGGGGACGCCGAAGAGCGCGTTCGCAAGGA
The DNA here is from genome assembly GCA_048390825.1 of Candidatus Merdousia sp. Classification (GTDB taxonomy): domain Bacteria; phylum Verrucomicrobiota; class Verrucomicrobiia; order Opitutales; family Intestinicryptomonadaceae; genus Merdousia. Next base: position 5,357 of record DBGCYC010000005.1, on the reverse strand, counting down.
ATATGCAGGCCGCCACAATCAGCACCGAGAGCGCGAAATACGGAATCACTTTGGCAATGATTATGCAGACGGGCCTCATGGGAGAAACGAGGAGAATCTCCATGTTGCCCATTTCCTTTTCCCGGACGATGCCGACGGAGGTCATGAGCGTGCATATCAGAAACAGGATCAGGCCCATCACCCCGGGCACGAAGTCGTGCGCGCTTTTGAGCTGCGGGTTGAAGAGCATGTTCGTCCGGACGTCGATTTGCGGCGGCGCGGAGGCGGCGCCCAGCCTTTGCGCGCATTCGGCGGACGCGATGGCCGCGACGTAGTTCGAGAGGTTCTCCGCCTCGTTGGGGTCGCACGCGTCGATGACGGCATTTATCTGGGCGCGCATGCCGTTTGCCGCCTTTTTCTCGAAATCCGCCCCGAACGCTACCGCCGTTTTGACGGCCCCGCGCCTCAGGAGCCTTTCGAGCTCCTCCCGGGACTCCGCCGGTTTTAGGAGCGAAAAGTATTCGCTCGCGTCGAGCCTTTCGACGATCGCCGACGAAAGGCGGCTCTTATCCGGGTCGAGTACGGCGAACTTCGACTCCTTTATGTCGTTTGTGATTGCGAAGCCGAAAATGACGAGCAGCGCGATTGGCAGCACAAACAGGATCGCCGCGCTCCGCCTGTCGCGCGAAATCTGCATGAACTCCTTCCCCACGAATGCGAAAAACTTTTCCATGTCAGGCCTCTCCCCTCTTCGCGCCGCGCGCAAGCGCCCTGAACACGCCGTCCATGTCGGACTGTCCAAAGCGCCGCTTCAGCTCTCCGGGCGTTCCCAGCGCGCGGATCCGCCCGTCGACCATTATCGAGACCCTGTCGCAGTATTCGGCCTCGTCCATGTAGTGGGTCGTCACAAAAACCGTGATGGAGCGGCGGCTTGCGGCGTAGATTTCCTCCCAGAATTTCCGGCGGACGGCGGGATCTACGCCGCCCGTCGGCTCGTCGAGAAACACGACTTTCGGCGAGTGCATTATCGAAATTGAAAACGCCAGCTTCTGCTTCCAGCCAAGGGGCAGGGACTCCACAAAGGAATTTTCCCGCCCGCGCATTTCAAGCGCCCCGACAATTTCCTCCATGCGCGAGCGTATCCCGGATTTGGAGAGCCCGTAGAGCCCTCCCCAGAATTTGATGTTTTCGGCGACCGTCAGATCCCCGTAGAGCGAGAATTTCTGGCTCATGTAGCCTATGTTTTTTTTGACTTCCTCGCTCTGAGCGCGCACGTCGAACCCCGCGACTTTCGCGCTTCCCGACGTGGGCTCGAGCAGGCCGCAGAGCATCCGCATGGCCGTCGATTTCCCCGCGCCGTTCGCGCCCAGAAACCCGAAGATTTCGCCGCGGCCCACGCTGAAGCTTATCGAGTCCACCGCCGTGAATCCGCCGAATTTCTTCGTCAGCCTGTCAACTTCTATCGCGTCCATCGGCGTTCAGCTCCATAAAACAGTCCTCGAGCGTAGCCGCGGCCGCGGCCGCCGACGGGGCGCCCGGAAAGCCTTTCAGGAGGCTCTTCAAATCCTCCTCGTCCGCCCCGTCCTTCATGACAAAGTGGCAGCAGTCCCCGAAAGAGTAGGCGCTCTCCACCAGGCCGCTTCCGCGCAGCCCGTTGAGCAGCCCGAACATGTCCGTGCCTCCCGCGCGGTAGATTTTTTTTGGAAACGAATTTATCATTCCTTCCGGCGATCCTGTCTTCAAAATTTTTCCATTTGCGATGAACGCGATTTTGTCGCACCGCGCGGCCTCGTCCATGTACGGGGTGGAAACGATGACGCTCATTCCGCCCTTTTTCATATTCTGCAAAATGTCCCAGAGCTCCCGGCGCGAGACGGGGTCAACCCCCGTGGTGGGCTCGTCCAGCACGAGCAGCCTCGGGCGGTGTATGAGGGCGCAGCACAGGGCGAGCTTCTGCTTCATTCCTCCCGAAAGCTTCCCCGCGAGGCGTTTTTTGAAGGGCTCTATCTGCGAATATATCTCCCCTATCAGCCCGATATTGTCGTCCGCCCTGACCCCGAACACCTTTGCAAAAAAGGCGATGTTCTCCTCTATTGTCAGATCCTGGTAGAGCGAAAACCTGCCGGGCATGTAGCCGACAATCCGGCGTATCGGCCCGCAGTCGCGCGCCGCGTCGTATCCGCAGACTTTTACATTGCCCGAGTCCGGCAGGGCCAGCGTGGAGATTATGCGCATCGCGGTCGTTTTCCCCGCGCCGTCCGGGCCTATGAGGCCGAATATTTCGCCCTCGGCGGCGCCGAAGGAAATCCCGTCGAGCGCGGCGATTCTGCCGCCCGGGCCCTTGTAGGACTTGCATAGGCCCGAGACTGTCACGGCGTCATTTTTCATCCGGCATTTCGACTTCCGCATACTGGCCGATTTTCAGGTAGCCGTCGTTTTTGACCGCAATTTTTGCGGCGTAGACGAGGTCGGCGCGCTCGTCGCGCGTGCGGATTCCCTTCGGGGTAAACTCGGACTGCGAGGCCACCCAGGTCAGAACCCCGTCGTATCTGCGCGTCCCGCCGGCCCCGAAGTCGGCTACGACGGAGAGTTTCTGCCCTATTTTCAGCCTTGTAATGTCTGCCGCCGAGAAGTATGCGCGCAGTCGCATTTCTTTGAGGTCGCCTATCTTGTAGAGCGGCCTGCCGAAAGCCGCGACCTCGCCGGGCTCCGCATATTTTACGAGCACAGTCCCCGAAACCGGGTTCACTATTTCCGACTTTTTGATGTTGTCTCGGCAGATTTCCATCTGCGCGGACAGCGCCTTTATCTTGTCGGCGATTTCAAGGACGGTCTTGTCGAGCGTGGATTTATTGGCGGCTATCGTGCGTTCGAGGTAGCTTATCTCCGAGACGATGTCGTCGAGGGTTTTTTTGTTTGCCGATTTTGCGGCGATCAGGCGTTCGGTTCTCGCCTTTTCCATGCGCTGCTTCGCAAGCCTTTCCTCCAGGGCCGCAAGCTGGAGGGCGACCTCCGGCGACGCGCTTTCGAGCGCGCCGATTTGCGCCTGCAGGTTTTTCATCTGGAGGCGAAACTGCGTGTCGTCGATCTTTCCGACGGGCTTTCCCGCGGCGATTTCCCCGCCTTCCTCGACTTGCAGCTCAATGATTTTCCCGGGGACCTCGCTTGAAACCACCGTTTCCGTAGTCTCCATCGTCCCCGACGCGAACGGGGCGACGGAGTTATCGCAGCCGGGCAGGAGGGCGGCCGCGGACAATATAAATATTCCGGGGTGAAATTTCATAATTTTAATTGTTGGCAAGATATTTGTAGTTGTATTCGCGCGAGAGTTTTTCGAGCGAGTGCAATATGTACGTCTGTTCCGAAAGCTCTCTGGCGTTGAGCTCCCTTATAAAGTCGGTCGTCGAAATTGCGCCGTTTTTCATCCTCGCCAGCGCGATGTTCGCTATGGACCTGCGCAGGCGCACGATCTCCGCGTCGCGCGCCATGAGCTCGCCCATTTTTTTTATCTCCCCGTCCTCCTGGATCATTTTCAGCCGGGTGTTGAATACAAACTCCTCCGACTTGGCGCGGACGGCCTTCCGGCTCGCGGAAATCCTCAGCTTTTCGTTCCGTTCCGTGTAGTAGTTCCCGAACTGCCAGCTGAAGCTTATTCCCCCCAGCCCGTAGAATTTTTCGTCGCGCAGCGACGCAAAGCTCGACTTCCCGTACCCTCCGTATCCGAACAGGGAAATCCTGGGCATGAGACCCGCGCTTACGCGGTCCTTTTGCGCCTCAAAGAACTCCTCTCGGGCCGCGTAGTAATCAAGCTCGGGGCGCAGAATTTCCGCCTTCAATTCCTCGACGCTTTCGGGGCGCTCGAAAGCGGTGTTTTCGTCAACCCGCCTGTTTATGAGAAACGACAGCATTTTCATATACGCCGAGCGCAGGGACCTTATCTCGCTCTCCTTCTGTTTCGCGTTCAATAGCTCCACTTCCAGAAGGCTCAAATCGTAGTCGTTCGCAGTGCCGTTTTCAATCATGGCCCTGACGGAGGCCGCCGCGTCTTTGATGTCCTTCTGGTATGTCCCGTTCTGGCGCAGGCTCTCGCTTTGCAGGAGAATGCCGAAAAAAATGCGGTTCACCCTGTCGTTCAGCTCGTAGAGGACCGCCTCGTTGTTCTCGATTTCGGCTCTTGCCCGGGCGGCCGTCAGGCGTTTTTGGGACGAAATATCCCCGCCGTCCCAGAGGACCTGCGTGACGCCTATCTGCGCCCGGTACTGGTCCTGCGGCAAAAGCGACTGTTCCAACGCTTCTGGGGAGTCCGACAGGTACATCGCGTTCGCGCTGATCGAAAATTGCGGCAGATAGCCGCTTGCCGCGTTTTCGAGGTCGTATTTTTCGGACTCCTTTATGAGCCCGAACTGCCTTATCGCGGGATAATTTTCGCGCGCGAGCCTGTAGCATTCGGAAATTGTGAGTGTCTCGCCGCCCGCGAGGGCCGCGGCGGAAAGCGAAAGAACTATTGCCGGCAATTTTTTCATTTTCTTTTCGGGTTGAAAATCAGCTTCATGCTTTCAACTATGAATTTCCGGCGCTCCGATACGAACTCCCCGAAACGCGCCCCGTCGCCCCCAAAGAAAATTCCGGTGATTATGTTCCTTCCCAGAAACGGGAAGAACAGCAGCCCGAAAAACGTGGTGGCGAAATATTCAAGCGGCATTTTCCGCAGTTTTCCCTCCGACATTTTGCGCTCTATCTCCTTCCCGATGCGCTTTGCCGAGGCGATAAATTCGGGCTGGGAGCGCAGGATCTCGAAATAGCGCCCCGGATTTTTGTAGGACTCGTTGATCATAAACAGGAGGATCCCGGAATTTTCCGAAAGCGCCCTTGTGTATATTTCCACGATTTTTTCGATGCGCCCGAACACCGGCCTTTTTTCGAGAGCGGCAACTTCGATTTCCGGAAGATATCCGCGTGCGAGCTCCCTGTAAATGGCCATAAACAGCTTTTCTTTCGTCCTGAAATAGTAGTTGAGCGACGTCCGGGTAATTCCCGCCTCCGCTGCGATGTCGCCCATGCTCGCCCCGTCAAAGCCTTTGCGGATAAACACGGATTTCGCGGCTTCGAGAATGCGCTCTTCCATGCTGCGTCCGATTCTTTCCCTTTTCATCGGGAGGTATGACAATTTTGTTTGACAATATTGTCAAACAAAATTGTCAAAGCTTCTAAATTTTTTCGGTCCGCACTTCGCGCGGCGGAATCGGGTTTGCCCGGATTCTGAATTTGCCGCGCTTTCGCCAATAATCGAAGCCGTTAGACGGCTTTCCAAATGTCGCGCCAGAAGCCCGTAAATGCCCTTAAAATCAACTAAAAATATTTCTTGACTTTCGGGGGGG
>DBGCYC010000004.1:0-1110 GCA_048390825.1 Candidatus Merdousia sp. | reverse complement strand
TTTAAAATGCTGTTGCCGTCGATCGCAAGCAGCTTCATAAGCAACAATCCTTTCTCCGGGGGGCTTTTGAAAAAGTCCCCCGGACCCCGAAAACTTTGATCAGGCCGGCCTCGTCCCATCACCGCGGGCGCGAGACGTGAGGCGGGGCGGTCTCCCCGCCGCCGGACAGTGCGCCCCGCAAAACAGGGCGGCGGAAAACGACGCGCCGCAGGCGCGTCCGCGCGCGAAGCGCGCGCGGGCGGCTCCGCCGCCCGGTTTTCCGCCCAGCCGCGCTAGAGGTCGAACTGCATGATCCGCCGCGCCTCGGCGAACCCGTTCCTGCGGTAAAAGCGGACGGCGCCCTCGTTCTGGGCCAGCGCGCAGAGCTCGACATACCGGAGCCCGCGGCCGCGCGCCCACGATTTGACGCTCTCCATCAGCAGCGCGCCGACGCCGCCGTTTCGGTGCCGCTCGTCGACGCAGAGGTCCATCAGGTAGGCGTAGCGGTAGAGGATGACACAGTCGTAGGGCGGCGTCGCAAGGTCCTGCGCCAGCGCGAACCCGCAGACCTCCCCCGCGTCGTCCGCCACAAAAAGCTCCTGATCCCCGGCTGCGACAACCTCCCGCAAAAACGTCTCGTCCTGCGGGGTATCGCGAAAGCGTTCCGGCTGCATCCGCGCCGAAAGCGCGAAGAGCTGCTTGTAAATCTCCACGATTCGCGGAATATCCGCCTCCACGGCGGTCCGAATCTCCATATGCGTCTCTTCCCTTCCCGCTTACATACTGGATATTATAGCATAAAACATTGCCTGACAGTCAAATTTCTGTTAAGATATCATGTGGAATTTGAAAAAGTTTTGCACGGGGAGGCTCCCATGAAGATCGGGGACATCGAAATCAAACGGACGGCGGCGCTCGCTCCGATGGCGGGCGTGGCGGACAGCGCCTTCCGCCAGGTCTGCAAGGAGTTCGGCGCGGCCTATATGGTCGGCGAGATGGCGAGCGCCAAGGGGATGCACTACTCCGATAAGAAGACCGCCAAGCTGCTCGGCGTACAGGATGCCGAACGGCCGGTCGCGGTGCAGCTCTTCGGGGACGAGCCGGACATCCTGGCGGAGGCGGCAAAAAAGG
>DBGCYC010000003.1:0-1822 GCA_048390825.1 Candidatus Merdousia sp. | reverse complement strand
CGTACCGTTCAATACGGTCACGGTATTTAGCCCCGCCGCGTTCAATGCCGCATCGCCCTCGACAGCCCCGCCCTCGCGGATTATCAGCGTCTGCCTGCCGTTTTGCGCGTCGGACGCGTTCATCGTCACGTTGAGCTTGTTAGCCGAATCCGCGCGGGAGGCGAGCGTGCCGGAATAGGAATGCGCGGAGGAATTGGTAAAAGTCAGGTTGACTGTCGCGCTGTGCGCGCTCGATATCTGCAGCGCGCTGCCGCCCTCCAAACCGCCTATAAAAATGTCGGAAAAATAGTTGTCCTGCGAAGTCTTGCACAAATCCCATGTGAAAGTCCCCGCGCGGGTCTCCGTCATGTCGACATATCCGCCGACCTTGAAGGAAGTCACGGAAGTCGCAAACAGAATACTGTCGCTCGAAAAGGAATATGTATCCGCGCTCCTGAACGTCAAGTTTCCCTTCACTTCAAAAGAAGTGGGCATGGGCGTGGCGTCCGACGCTATTGAAAATGCCAAGCCGCTCTGGCCGAGTTCGCTCGCGTCCACGTCTGCCTTTGTAGTGGTATTCGCAAAGCTCATATTCCCGTCCACAACGATCGAACTGTTTTCGGATAACAATATGGTGTTTCCGGGCCTCCACCAGCCGGCGCAGCTTTTTAGAGAAATGTCCAGGTTTCCTCCAACATGCAGCTTCTGGGCGGGCACCATCCCCAAAATAGTATAGTTCGTACCCATCGCAAGGTTCATGGTGATATTGTGAACATTCCAGTTGTTGGAATCGTAACCTAAAAAGGTCTGGTGAGAACCGGTTATTGGATCGGAAGAAACCAGAAAGAGGTTGTTCGTTTCCGAATTTACTTCGCCGACGAAAACCGAGCCGTCGGGAGAGCCGACATTCCACAGGGAGGAATTTTGCATATAGCGGTCGTTAGACCACCCACCTGTATTGTAATCTGCATTGTAATAAAGATCGGTGTACACGATCTCTTGGGCGAAAGCGGCGCACGAAACCGCCACGGCGCACAAAAAAACCGCGGGATTTTTCAACTTCAACATATTCGATTTCATAATAATGTTGGCGAATAGCGGATTTAATAAAAATGTCAATCAACGTTTCAAATTTTATCTATCTTTTAATATTTAACTTGCCAACGCGCAAAAAAGCGCGGGGGCGGTTTCCGCCTCCGCGCTTTTCTATTTTCGGCGCCAACTCATTTCCGCCCGCGCCGCGCGGCGAGCATAAGCGCAATCGCCCCGAACAGCGCGGCGAACATAGCCGGCTCAGGAACGGTGGAAAATTCCACATACAGCGCGTTGTCCCTTATGAAAAGATTTGCAAACACCCCGCCGCCGAGGCTCTGCGCAACAAAATCCGCGTCCTTTGCATTCGTCGACCCGAAGCTTATCAGCTCGTATTCTATCGACTCCCCGCCGCTCGCAAGTATCCATTCGTTGATGTCGTATGGATCAACGTCGAACTCCACGCCGATTTTCGCGCTCCCAAACTTCGTCAATTCGCCGCTTATCGCAAGCTTGTCCGCGCCGGCCTCCTCTATCGTAAACACTATCGCACCGCTCTCGAATGTCGCGTTCTCAAACGCGAGAGCGCCAACGCCGCCATCCCCGGAGACCGACGATATTTCAAGCCGTCCGCCCGCCCCGCCGAGATAGAGCTCGCCGTTCACCAGTCCGTTGTACGCCCCGAGGTTCAGCGTACCGTTCAATACGGTCACGGTATTTAGCCCCGCCGCGTTCAATGCCGCATCGCCCTCGACAGCCCCGCCCTCGCGGATTATCAGCGTCTGCCTGCCGTTTTGCGCGTCGGACGCGT
>DBGCYC010000002.1:0-9889 GCA_048390825.1 Candidatus Merdousia sp. | reverse complement strand
AAACCTGGGTAAAAAGCCTTTCCAAATTTTGTTTCATTTGGGGTGTCTGCGCAAAAAGTTCCCAGACTCAATCCGGGCGCCAAGCCCGCCCCGCCTTGGTTTTTTCGGAATAGGCGAAGTCTCTAATTTTTCGCAGTTTCCCATTATTTCCCGGCATTTCCCGTTTCTTCCGTTTCCAATCCCGTCTTTCAAACATCGTCTCCGGAGAAAGCGGCGGAGAGCTTGCGTTTCCCCGCGAATTTTCTAAGGCCTGCGCCCCTAATTCCGAAAAGCGGGATTGCGAACACGGTTTCGTCCGCAATATGGAATTGCAGCGGTGCCGTCCCGAAAACGCCCGCCGCGAAAACGGACTGCCCGTAATAGAGGCCCGCAGGGAGAGGGTGAAGAACCCGGCGGCATGTAGAGGGTGATTGCGGCAATGCGCTCGCAAATTCCCGAATGCTCTTTCGCGTGCATTATAAACGGGGAGGAGTTTCGATTTCCGCCGCGGGAAACTGGAAGTGCGCGCATGCCTTTCGGCAAGGGGGCGTGGCCGGCGCCCGCTTCTTGGCGGGAGCGCCCGCGACAAATCGAGTTATGCCCCGTGGCCGGCCTGCGGGGAAATCGGTGCGATGGATTTCTGCCGGATAATCGGCGTTGCGAAAATTCTCGCAAACTTTGCTCGGGAGGGTGAAAAAACCGGAGTTTCGGTTTGGGACGACAAAAAATGCCCGTGTCGCATTTTCCCGCCAAAGACCCGGATCGGTTTGTCAATTCCCATGTGTGGCGCATGGACTGGGGCGGGAAGCCGTGCCGCATATGTCCCGACGGCGGGATTCTCAACGAGGTGCCGCTTGGCGAATCTGTGGACGGAGGCGGGCACAAAGGGATACCCGTTTTTGAAGCCGCAGTATCTGCCGCCAAACCCCGCCATAGGCAATCCGCCGCATGGCAATGTCCCCGTTGGCGGCGCCGCCATGCCCAGGCATGAAAGCGTCCGCGCGCGCCTGCTGGTTTTAGGGATTGCCGGAGCCGTCCGAAAACAGATACCCGGCCTCCTCCTTTACAAAAGTTTCGATTTCGTCCGCGCGCGCCCTTTCCACCCTCGGCGTCGGTATGGCGGCGGCGAAGTTTTTGCCGTAGGACTTCGTGAGCATGCGCGGGTCGAGCACGCAGACTATGCCGCGGTCGCGCGCGCTGCGAATCAGCCGCCCGACGCCCTGCCTGAATTTTATTATGGCGGCCGGAAGGGAGATTTTGACGAACGGGTTTTCGCCGAGCGCCTCGGCGCGCTCCATTCTCGCCTCCATGAGCGGGTGTTTGAAATTCTCGAACGGCAGCCTTACTATTATCACCTGGGAGAGCGCGTCGCCGGGGACGTCTATTCCCGTCCAGAAAGTGTCCGTGCCCATTAACACGGCGTTTGCGTCCTCCGCGAACCTCCTCACGGTTTCCGCGCGCGGCATTCTGCCCTGGACATAGAGGCTGCGGCCTTTGAGCGCGCCTGAGGCCTCGAGGATCTCCGCGGTTTTTTTGAGGTCTGCGCGGCTCGTGAACAGAGCGAGGGTTCCGCCCCTGACGACGTTTGCGAGCCTGCCTATGTAGGCGGCGGTTTTTTCGCAGTCCATTTTGCCCGTCTGGCTGTCGGGGGCCGAGGCGTCGGAAAACAGGAACGCGCGCATGTTTTTTGCGTAGTCGAAGGGCGAGTCGCACACGAAAGACTCCGCCGCCTCCGCGCCGATTTTTCCCGCGAAGTCCTCCATATTTCCCGAAACGGCGAGCGTCGCCGACGTGAGTATCACGGGGGAGGAGCCGGAAAACAGGATTCTGCGAAGTATGCCCGAGACGTCTATGGGCGCCGAATTGAGCGAGGCCGACCTGCCGCCGGCCCCCGCGGTTTCCAGCCAGTATACGGATTCCGGGTCGGCGAGGTACGCGCAGTCCTCTATCGCGTTCTTTATGCCGGATACCTTCCGGCGGTGGTCCTTGATTTCCGCGGCCAGGCGGTCGTCGGGGGCGTTTTGGGCGAGGGTGTCGAGCAGGCGCATCGCGGAGTCGAGCGCGCCGGAAGCCCCCGACACGTCCGCCCAGTCGGGCGAGCTCAGGCGCACGGTGTCGCGCGAGAGCAGGAAGTCTTTTTTTATTTTCGCAAACAGCTCCTCGCACTCCGCCATCGCGTCGCAGACGATCTGCCTGTCCCTGAATTCCGCGAGCCCCGAGCGCGCTATCAGGCCGCGCTTTTTGCGGGGGTCGTAGATTCTGCACAGCTCGCGCCTGACGCCCGGCCCCGAAACGGAGAGCCCGAAGGCGTCGGAGGCCACGTCCGGAATGAGGTGCGCCTCGTCGATTACGAGCATGTCGTTGGCGAACAGCACCCCGTTCTCGTCCTCGCCGGCTCCCATTCCCGCCGACAGGAGCGAAAACAGCAGGTTGTGGTTGAGCACCACAACGTCCGCGGAGGATATGACGCGCCGCGCGCTCTGGTAGAAGCACGACCCGTCGCGGCAGTTCTTTGGCGCGCACGACGGAGAGTCCGCGTTGACCCAGCCCCACACTTCGGGGTCGGGCGGAGGGTTGAGCTCCTCGGCGAGCCCTGTGCGCGTGGTCTGCGCCCATTCGGCGATGCGCTCGAGCTCCGCGCTCCCGTCGGCGTCGAACAGGTCCCGCCTTTCGGCGAGCGCGCGCTTGAGCCTGTGCGGGCACAGGTAGTTCGCGCGCCCGAGCAGAAGGGCGGCTTTGAAGTCCGCGCAGTCGGCGAGCGCCTCGCAGTTGGAGAACATCATGCAAATCCGCGGCAGGTCCTTTTCCATGATCTGCTGCTGGAGCGCTATCGTGTGGGTCGCCACCACGAGCTGCCGCTTGAGCCTCCTGGCCGCTATTATCCCCGGGACGAGGTACGCCATGCTCTTGCCGACGCCCGTCCCCGCCTCGAAGAGCAGGGCGGAATTGCCCGAAAACGCCTGCGCGCAGCAGTACGCCATGCGCTCCTGCTCGGGCCTGTGCTCGAAGTTCGGGAGTATCGAGGCGTATCCGCCGGCGCCGAAAATTTTCTCGCACAGCGGCGGAAGCCCCCGCCCGTCGAACGCCTCTGGGCCGCCGGGCGCCATTTACGAGCGCCTTCTAAAATTGCGCATGTGCCTTGCCGCGCGCGCAACCCCCCCGAACGTCCCGAAGATGTCGCGGACGGCGCTGGCCTCGTAGCCGCTGTGGAGCATGCAGTCTTTGCACTCGGGGCGCGTGCCGTTGTGCCCGAGCCCGTAGGAGTCTATGCAGTCCATCAGCTCGGCGAAAGTTTCGCAGTAGCCGTCGTTGATGAGGTAGCACGGCTTCTGCCAGCCGAAAATCGAGTATGTCGGGTTGCCCCACGGGGTGCATTCGTACTCCTGCTCCCCCTTGAGAAACGCCAGGAAGCCCGGCGAGTGGTTGAACACCCACTCCTTCTTCGGGTTGGAGAGTATCTTCCTGAACAGCTCGACCGTCTTGTTGCGCTCGAGGAATATGTCCTGGCTGGGTGCCTTGTTGTAGGGGAACCCGGGGGAGATCATCATGCCCTCCACGCCCAGCGACATGGCCTCGTCAAAGAATTTGCGCACTTCGCCGGGGTCGGCGTCGCTGAAAATCGTCGTGTTGGTCGTCACCCTGAAGCCGCGTTTCACCGCCTCCTTTATTCCCTTGACGGCGGTGTCGTAGGCGCCCTCCCTGTTGACGGACTTGTCGTGCATCTCGCGCGTGCCGTCGAGGTGGATGCCCAGAGACAGGTATTTGCTCGGCTTGTAGAGGTCGATTTTGCCCATCAGTATCTGGGCGTTTGTGCACATGTAGACGAACTTCCCCCGCTCGACGAACCCCTCTATCATCTGGGGCATTTCGGGGTGCAGGAGGGGCTCTCCGCCCGCTATGCTCACCACGGGGGCCCCGCACTCCTCGAGCGCCGCCCACGCCTTCTCCTTGGGCATTCTGCGGCTGAGGATTTCCCGGGGGTACTGGATCTTCCCGCAGCCCGAGCATGCGAGGTTGCACTGGAACAGAGGCTCGAGCATCATCACCAGCGGATAGCGTTTTTTGCCCTTGAGCGTGTTGGATATCGCGTATTTTGCGACCGTTAATGCCTGTTTTATCGGTACTGCCATGTCGTTCTCCCGTGGATAAATAAATGTGAAGCCGCTTATGATTGCACCCGCCCGCCGCTTCTTCAACACTTTTTTTCCGCGCGGATTCCGGCGGCCCGGGCGAGATTTTTCCAAAAAAAACTTGTAAGGGTGATGGCGCGATGGCACTATCGGAGCGCTTTTTAATTGAAAGTTTTCACAGTTATGACGAAAAACCACGGACTTATCGGCAAGTTTGCGTTTGCGGCGGCGGTCGCAGCCGCCTGTATTGCGGCCGACGCCGAAATCATAAACTTCGCAAACGGCGACAAAGTCACGGGCGCGATAATTTCCTCCACCCCCGAAAACGTGGTGGTGAACACCGTGTTCGGGCAGGTGACAATTCCCAAGGCCGCCATCGCCGGCATATCCCCGGACGTTCCCGCCGGCGACGGTCAGGACGGCGCGGCGCAGGCCGCCCAGGCTGCGGCCCCGGCCCAGCCGCCGGCTTCGGCTGGGGACGAGACCGCCCCGGAGCCGAAGGCAAAAGAGCCCGAATGGATTGTGGAATACCGCAATTTTATAAAGCAGAATTTCCCCGATGACTGGCAGTTCAGAATCCGCGGCGGGGCGGCGCTGAAAGAGACGACCTCCACCAACTTTTCGGTGAATCTCGCCTTTGACGCCAAAAAGGAATGGGATCTGAACAAGTTTGAATTTACCGCTTTCTACGACTACACCTCGGAAACCATCGACGACGTCACAAACCGCACGCTCGACAAATACGGGGCGCTGACCAAATTCCGCAGGGACGTGAACAAGGCGAGCAACTGGTACTACGAAAACCTCCTGTCGTACCGCCGCGACACTGTAAAGGGCATCCGCGACCAGGTCGACGAGGCGCTCACGTTCGGCTACCGGTTCGACTTCAAGCGCTACGACCTATACATCGACATCGCCCCCGGCCCCGCGGTCCGCTACATCAACGCAGACGATTACGACACCAAGTGGGTCGCAATGGCCGTAGTCTCGGAATCCCTGCACTGGGACATCAGCAAGTTAATGGCGTTTGAGCAGAATCTCTACGCGGGCTTCAACCTCCAGAAGCCGTCGGAGTATTCCGTCAACCTCGGGCTCGCGCTTCTCATGCACGCAACCGAAGTCATGGACATAGCCCTCAGGTACACTTACAGCTACGACGCCATCAACGCAGACAGCGCCCAGAAGTCCGAGCAGACCCTCCTGCTGTCCTTTGAATTTCCGTTCAACTGGAAATGACGCTTTAACCATAAGAGGAGATAAAAGATGAAAAAACCCGTAAGAGTCGCAATAACCGGAGCCGCCGGACAAATCGGCTACTCCCTCCTGTTCAGGATCGCCAGCGGCGCCGTTTTCGGCCCCGACCAGCCCGTGGATTTGAGCCTCATTGAAATCGAGCCCGGAATGAAGGCCCTCGAAGGCGTCAAAATGGAGCTCGACGACTGCGCATTCCCGCTCCTCAACAGCATTCTGACGACATGCGACCTCGACGAGGGCTTCAAGGGCGCCAACTGGGCGCTGCTCGTCGGCAGCGTCCCCCGCAAGAAGGGCATGGAGCGCTCCGACCTGCTCGGCATCAACGGCAAGATATTCATAGGCCAGGGGCAGGCCATAGAGAGGAACGCCGCCGGCGACGTCCGCGTGCTCGTGGTCGGCAACCCCTGCAACACCAACTGCTGGATCGCCATGACCCACGCTTCCGGCATTCCCGCGGACCGCTGGTTTGCCATGACCCGCCTCGACGAAAACCGCGGCAGGGCGCAGCTTGCGCAGAAGGCCGGCGTGCACGTCAACGAAGTTTCAAATGTGACCATCTGGGGCAACCACTCCTCCACCCAGTATCCCGACTTCTACAACGCCAGTATCGGCGGCAGGCCCGTCACCGAAGTCATCGCCGACGAGGCGTGGCTCAAAAACGACTTCATTCCGATCGTGCAGAAGCGCGGGGCGGCCATCATCGAGGCGCGCGGCCTCTCGAGCGCGGCGAGCGCGGCGAACGCGGCAATCGACACCGTGCGCACCCTCGTCACCCCGACCCCCGAAGGGCGGTGGTTTAGCGTCGGCGTCTGCTCCGACGGCAGCTACGGCACCCCGAAGGGAATCATAACCTCCCTCCCCGTCCGCTCCGACGGAAAGAACTGGGAAGTCGTGCAGGGCCTCGAGATAAACGAGTTCTCGCGCGAGAAAATCGACGCCAGCAACAGGGAACTCCTCGAAGAGCAGGCCGCCGTAAAGCAGATATTCTCCCTCTGAAATTTGGCGACAAGCTCGTGAAAAGGGGACTGACGTTCCCGTTTGTAAATCCGCCGAGACCGCTTGCGTATGCCAAATACGCCGCGCGCGTCTCGGCGGCTTTTATTTTTGCGCCCGTCTGCATAAACTTGGCGATGTTTGAAAGATTGGATTGCAAACGGGAAATTCCGGGAATTTAAAGGCCTTGGGGCGGAGTTGGCGGCCGGATTTGAGTTTGGAAACTTTTTGCGCCGACACGCTCCAAATGAAGCAAGATTTGGAAAGGTTTTTGTCCTGCTCCGCGCGTCTGCGTCCAGTCTGTGATCGCGCCGAGTTAAAAAAAGCCCCTGCAACGGCTTTGCAGGGGCTTTGAAAAACAGTTGCGCGTCGTCTTTTTCGCGCGGCATGTCCGCCTTGTCCCAGGATATTCTTAGCGGATGCGCATTTCGCGCAATGCGCGCCTAGTGGGTGCGGAGATAATCCACGCACGCCTTTATCGCAGGCAGGGGATCCGATGGGACATTTTCGTTCTCAAGCGTGAGAAAGCCGTCAAAACCCTGCCTGTCGAGCTCCGCGAGAATGCCCTTCATGTCAAAGGCCCCCGTGCCGAGTACGACGCACTGGTTCTTTGGCGCGCCGAACTCCTTCTGGTCCTTGAAGTGCAGCGATGCGAATTTGCCCTCGAGTTTTTTCAGCGCGCCCACTGGCTCTATGGCGCAGAGCGACCAGTGGCCGATGTCGGGGTTGGCGCTCACGTTTTCGTATCCGGACGAATATTTCGCAAGGGTGTCGGGATCCCAATACTGGTTGCGGCTCGTCATGGAGTGGTGGTGGACGCACATCGTCACCCCGTGCTTTTTGCCGACTTTATTCCAGATCGGGAAGCGCGATACAGGGTTTTCGGAGAGAACCCTGTCCGCTCCCATTTCCCTGGCGAACTCGCAGACGGCCTCTATGTCCTTTTCGGTTTTGGTGGAGTCTACGCTTACGACGCCGAAGGCGACCATTTTCAATCCCGAGTCCGCGAAGAGTTTTTTCATGTATTCGCGCGCCTTTTGGGGCATTTTGGGGCCGACTTTCACATTAGGGAACTTGTCGCTGAGCGTCTGGCCGGGATAGCACTCCACCCCGTCTATCGGAAGCGACTTGAGCATGTCGAGGGTCTTTTCCAGCGTGAAGTTGCGGAACGTGTAGGTCTGCACCGCGATTTTGCGGTGCTTTTGGGCCGCGGACGCCGCAAGCGGCATGGCCAACGCCGCCGCGAATGAGAGCAGTATCGCAAGTTTTTTCATGTCTTTAAAAAGGGGGGGGGGGGCGTGTTGAAGTTTCAGCCGTCAGCGGGAGCGCAGGTATTCGACGCACTTTTTGATCTGCGGGAGGTTGTCGTCCCAGTCGGCCTCGTACTCTATGACGAGGAATCCGTCGTAGCCCTGCCTGTCGAGCTCCGCAAGAACCCTGTCCATGCCGATTTTTCCCTCGCCGAGCGGGACGCACTGGTCGCGCGGGTCGCCGAACTCCTTCTGGTCCTTGATGTGGACGGAGCCGATTTCGCCCTCGAGGGTTTTCAGGTATTCGACGGGGTCGATTCCGCAGCGGCTCAAATGCCCGATGTCGGGATTCGACTTGACGTTCGCGTAGCGCGAGGCGTACCTCCTGACGAGGTCGGCGTCGTAGTACTGGTTCGCGCTGCCCTTGTCGTGGTGGTGGACGCACATCGCCACCCCGTATTTTTTGCCGACCCTGTCCCAGATTTCCCACGATGCGACGGGATCCTCGGTGAGCACGCGGGTTATGCCCATCTCTTTGGCGAATTTGCAAATGGCCTCTATATCCTTTTCGCTTCCGCCGCGCGCGACCCCGAAGCTCACGGGCTTTATCCCCGCGTCTTTGAGGATTTCTTTGAGGTACGCCGTCTGTTCGGCGCTCAGCGCCGGGCCGACTTTTGCGTCGGGATACCTGCCGCCGAGCTTCTGGCCCGGGAACAGCTCTATGCCGTCGACGCCCGCGCCCTTCAGTTTTTCGAGCGCCTGTGCGAGTGTAATCTTGTGCATCGAGTAAGCCTGAACCGCAACGTTGCGGTGTTTCGGGCGCGCGCAGCCGCCGTCCGAAGATGCGCACCCGCCGAGTGCGAGCGCCGCGAGAACCGATAGAATTATACGCTTCATAAGAAACCTATATTCGCCGATTCCGCCCTTATGCAAGAAAATTCGCGGAACCGTCGCAATGCCCGAAAACCCGGGCGCCGCGTCAAAAAAAAATTGCAATGCCCGGCAAAATGCGGGATACTCAAATTTTAAACAACCAATCCAAATACGCATATGAACAGAAGAGATTTCACCAAGACCGCCGTTGCCGCCCTCTGCGGGGCCGCAGCAGCCCCCGCCGCAACCTTCGCCCAGTCGGGGGGCAAGGAACCCGCATTCAAGTGCAAGTTCGCTCCGAACCTCGGCCAAATGCGCGAAACATGCAAGGGCATGTCGCCCGATGACAAAGTCCGCTACTTCTACGACAGGGGCTTCAGGGCGCTCGAGGACAACGGAATGCCCGGCCGCCCGCGCGAGGTTCAGGACGCCATTGCAAAAACCATGGAAAAACTCGGCATGGAAATGGGGGTGTTCGTCGCCCACGCCGAGTGGAACAACGCCTCAATGACCGGCAACCGCATCGACATGAAAAAGCGCCAGCGCGACCCGCAGGCCTGCCGCGAATACTGGGCGGACAAGATGAAGAACGTCTGCGAGCTCGCCAAGAGGGTCAACGCCAAGTGGTGCACGGTGGTTCCCGGGCTCGAAGACCCGAGCCTTGAATACGAATACCAGTTCGCCAACGTCGCCGACCACCTGAAGCGCATTTGCGAAGTTCTCGAAAAAAACAACGGCCCGACGATAGTCCTCGAACCGCTGAACATCAAGAACCACCCGAGCCTCTGGCTGAAGCGTATCCCGCAGGCGTACGCGCTGTGTAAGGCCGTCGGCAGTAAGCACTGCAAGATTCTCGACGACCTCTACCACCAACAGATCACCGAAGGGTGCCTGATCCCCAACATGGACGAGGCGTGGGACGAAATAGCGTACTTCCAGGTGGGAGACGTGCCCGGGCGCAACGAGCCTACGACGGGCGAAATCAACTATAAGAACGTATTCAAGCATATCTGGGACAAGGGGTACCGCGGAATAATAGGAATGGAGCACGGACAGAGCGACTGGTCGAAAGCCGGCGATGAAAAGCTTGTGGCTGCCTACCGCTCCGTCGATCTCTAAAATTTGGCCCGGGGCGCGTGAAACTGCCGCTGATGCTCCGTTTTAAGTGATGCCGCCACTGGTCACGTACGTCAGTACGCTCCCACCGGCGGCCTCACTTAAATACTCGCCTGCGCGGCAGTTTGACGCGCCCGGGGGTTTGGGGAATAGCTTAGTTATGGAAAAAAGCCCCTGAGAGCGCTCGCGTATTTCAAATATGCCACGCGCCCTCAGGGGTTTTACTATACTCGCCTGAACCTAACCTAACCCCGGAAACAAAGGGCGATTGGGAGGGGATTGGCAATTTCCGCT
>DBGCYC010000001.1:0-66518 GCA_048390825.1 Candidatus Merdousia sp. | reverse complement strand
CGTCAAACCCCTCCCCGGCTGCCCCTGCCGCGCCGCCTCGACCGTCGCATCCTGCGCCGCCTACGCCTCGAAATCTACCGGCTGCCTCTTGGCTATTATCTTGTCTATGCGCGCGCCGTCCATGTCCACCACTTCGAGCTCGAAGCCGTTCCATTCGACCCTTTCGCCGGCCTTCGGTATGCGTTTAAGAAGGGAGAGTATCAGGCCGCCGACCGTGTTGCAGGTCTGCGTCTGGTCGTCGATTTCAAAAAATATCAGAAAGTCGTGGAAAGGGCACTGGCCGTTGACCAGAAAAGTCCCGTCCGCCCTGCGGACTATGTCGTCTTCCTCGTTGGCCTCGGGCATGTCCCCGAGAACCGCGTCGATGATGTCGTTTAGCGTGACGATTCCGAGGGTCACCCCGAATTCGTTGGAAATTATGGCGTTTTTCAGGCGCAGCTCCCGCATCTGCTCGAGGGCGTTGTAGACCTTGGTGTCGTCCTTGAAATAGTGCACGGGTTTGAGTGCCGAGCGTATGGAAAATCCCGGCTCGTCGAGCCTCCCGAAGAGGTCTTCGAGTGAGGCCGTGCCGAGAATTTCGTCGAGAGATCCGTCCGTCACGGGGTACACCGTATGCGGGGATTTCCTTATGAGCTCGCCAATCTGCGCGTTGGAAAGCGACGCGTCGATTTTCACGATGTCGTTGCGCGGCGTCATTATGGATTCAACGTATCTGTCTCCGAGCGAAAACACCCTTTCGACGATGCTGCGCTCGACCGGCTGGACCTCGCCGCCGGCCTCGGCCTCTTCCACGAGGGATTTTATTTCGCGCTCCGTCACCCTGCTTTTGACCTGGCTTATTCCCATTATCTTCAAGACCGCCGTGCTCGACTTGCTCAGAATCCACACGAATGGCGCCGTCGCCCTCGACAGCAGCGTCATGGGCGCGGCGACGAGCTTTGCGACCCTCTCGGGGGCCGCCAACCCGATCCTCTTGGGCACGAGCTCGCCGAAAATCAGCGTGAGGTATGTGGCGGCCAGCACTATCGCCCCCTGCGCCCCGAGCGTCGCCCACTTTTGCGGCACCCCCGCCGAGGCGAGGCATTCCGCGAACCTGCCCGCGACGGCCTCTCCCGAGTAAATGCCCGTCAGAATCCCGATCAGGGTTATGCCGATCTGGACGGTGGAGAAAAACCTGTCGGGGTTTTCGGCGAGCGCGAGCGCCTCTTTCGCCGATTTGCTTCCGCTTTTCGCGTCGGAGGCGAGGTTGGATTTTCTGAGCGATACGAGGGCGATTTCCGACATCGCAAGTATGCCGTTTGATAGTATTAGCGCGGCGATTATGAAAAATTCCATATTATGCGCGCTCATATTACCCGGGCGGTTTTACCGGTCAACACCTAAAAAGCGCCGCGAAGCCTTGACCTTTTTGCCGAAAAATACGATACGGAATCCATGGAAGAAAAATCGGCTCACGCCCCGCGCATAAACGGATTTTCCGCCGCCGTGAACCGCTGCGCCCGCGGGCCGCTCGACCTGAACGCGCTGCTCGCGCGCAACCCTTCCGCGACTTTCTTTGCGCGGATGTCGGGCGACTCTATGGCCGGCGAGGGGATTTTCGACGGCGACCTGCTCGTCATCGACCGCAGCCTTGCGCCCGCGGACGGCGACATAGTGGTCGCGTATGCCGGCGGGGAGTTTGTCGCGCGGCGGTTCAGGCGCGTTGCGGGCGGCGCGCGGCTCGAGCCCTGGGAAGGGAGGGGCGGGGGCCTCGCGTTCCCGGACGAAAGCGGCATCGACCTGTTCGGCGTCGTCACGGCATCGATCCGCAGATTTTCCCGAAAATGACGGGGCTCGTGGACGGCAACAATTTTTTCGTGTCGTGCGAGAGGGTTTTCGACCGCTCGCTCGAAGGCCGCCCCGTGGCGGTGCTATCGAGCAACGACGGCTGCGTCATATCGCGCTCGAACGAGCTAAAGGCGCTCGGAATACCGATGGGCGCCCCGTATTTCCAGGTGCGCCCGCGCGCCCGGAGCCTCGGAATAGAGTTCAGGTCGGGGAATTTCGAGCTTTACGCCGACATGTCCCGGAGGCTCATGGAAACCCTCGGGGAAATGTTCGGCGACATAGAGCAGTATTCCATAGACGAGGCGTTCGTCTTTCCGCCGGGCGGCATGGACTTTCTCGGTTTTGGAAGGCGGGCGCGCGCCGGGCTTCTGAGGAGAATCGGCATACCGTGCGGCATAGGGTTCGCGCGGACCAAAACCCTTGCGAAAATCGCCAACCATATTGCGAAAAAAACCGATGGCGGAGTTTTCGTTATGCCGGAGGACGCGCGCGGGATTCTCGAAAAAATCCCCGTTTCGGAAGTCTGGGGCGTGGGAAGGCGCCTGGCCCCGAAGCTCGGGCGCGACAGGATATTGACGGCCCGGGACCTCGCCGAATCTCCCGGAGCAAGGCTTCGGAAAAAATACGGAGTGCCCCTTGAGCGCACGGCGCTGGAGCTTTCCGGGGTTGCGTGCCCGCCGGATTCGCGCGGCCCCGGCGACCTCTCCGATAGCATCGCGTGCTCGGGGTGCTTCGGGGAGCCCGTGGAGGATTTCGAGTCGCTGGCCCAGTCGGCGGCCCACTACCTCGGCAGGGCGGCGGAGAAGCTGCGCGCGCAGGGGCAGCGCGCGGGCGGGGCGGGGGCGTACCTCGTATACTATCCCGAGCGCTTTCCGCGCGCGCTCGAGGGAGGGGCGGTTTCCGCGGGCGTCGCGTTTCCGCGGCCTACGGACGACACTTCGGAAATGATGAAGGCCGTCCTTCCCAGGCTCCGCGAAATTTTCATTGCCGGCAGGCGGTATAAGAAGAGCGGCGTGACCCTTTGGGGGCTCGAAAGCGGCGCGGCGCAGGGGGAGCTCTTCGGGCCGTCGCCCGTGCGCAGCAGGCTCTATTCCTCCGTGGACGAGGTCAACAGGAAGTTCGGCAGGGGCACCCTCTTCCAGCTGGCGGAGGGCATTGACAGGAAGTGGAGCGCGAAGCGCGCGATGCTGAGCAAGGCCTACACCACTTCCTGGGACGGCATAATTTCCGTAAAGTGACTTTTGATGGAATTGAAAATCATTATTTCACAGTTTGAAAGAAACATAAAATTAGTCGTTTGCGTGCAAAATATCCGAAAGAAATTCTTGACTTCATTTTTTGCCTGTTATAAGTTTTTGCATAATTAATTTTATAGAAAAATGGCAGACATAAAAAACGTTTTGTTCGACGAAATCCGCAGGCTTTCGCGCAAGGAGATCAGGGCGGCGGTCGCCCCCATGCAGGCGAAAATCGCCGAATTGCGAAAGGCGGTTGCGGCGCTTTCGCGCGAGGCCAAAATTTCCGCTTCCGAAAAGCCTAAATCCGTCCCCGCAGAAGGGGGCGCGGAAGCTTCCGCCGAAAAGCAGCCGAAGAATTTCAGGTTCAACGCCTCCTCCGTAAAAAAGCTCAGGGCCAAATTCGGCCTCTCTCAGTCCGAATTTGCGAAGCTCGCCGGCGTCAGCGCGCTCACCGTAAGCTATTGGGAGCTCGGCAAGACCTCTCCGAGGGCCGGGGCGAAGGCAAGGCTCGCCGAGCTGCGCTCTATGGGCAAGCGCGAAATTGCCCGGGTTCGCGCGGAAAAAGGGCCGGTTCCGGTGGAAAATTCCGCTGAATAGCCGAAGACGCGGATTGTTCGCCGGCGGCGGCGGGGCGGCGGAGCCTGCCTGTGGAATGCGTTTTCAACAAAAATCTGCCGCCGTTTTATCTCGGAGCGAAAAATCCGGGAAGGTGGGCGGCTGGCATATCCGCCGCGGACGGCGGGGAGGCCGGGTTTTGCGCATGCTATGCGGGATTTTTTGATAGCGCCCGGGGCTTTGGCGATTCCGATTCCGAAGGGCTCGCCGCAGAGGTTTTGCGCCGGCTGGGCGGAGCGGTCGGAATCTTGGATTGGATTTTCGCCGCCAAACCAGGGAATCTGGGGTGCGTGCGCCTTTTTGAACGGGGTTTCGGGAAGTTTCGCCGGGGTGGTCGCACAAGGTATTGTGTCGGGCCGCGCGTCGTCGAATGCGACAACCTGCATGGGCTTGAGCTCCGTTGCGCAAAACCTGCGCGCGGAATTTCCCGCGGGACGCGGCGCAACCCTTTGTAAACGTCGGGTTTGCCCGCCGTTTCGGAAATGGGTTAAACAGATTCCGGGCGCGTTCAGAAAATTATCGTCGGGAAACGACGGCGCGGCACGAAAATTCCCTTGTCGGGCGGTTTATAGGCCGCCAAACGCGCGGCTTTCCGTAGCCGGTCGATGCCTGCAAGCCGCATGCGCTATAAGTGATTGAAAAATATTAGCGCCGCAACAACAGACCGGCGCGGAATACAACGACACTTTGCGCGAAATGGCAATTACGCCCGCGCAATGGAAGGCCAAAAATGTGTCTATCCCGAAAGCCTCCTGCGACGCCGCGCGTCAAGACCCCCCAAATAATCCGAACTCCCGCCGCACTCGCTTCTCAATTTGACATAGGTTGCAGTTTCCTTGCAACCTCCTCAACGTTCCCCCGGCACCCTTCCCCTAAAAAACCTTTTCCCAAATCCTGCTTTATTTTTCCAAGATCAAACTTCACGATACGCCGTTGCGGCTTGGTTGCGGGCGCGCTTTTGCGGAGGCGTTCGGCAATATTTGCCGGCGGCATGCGTTTTTTTTATAGGCGCGCAATTTTTCAAACCGAATGTTTTTGCGGATTCGCGGAATGTTGCGCCGCTTTCAAATAGGGTGCGTTGAGGGCCGGGTATGCTTTTAGGGCTTTCGGCCCGCCCGCGCTCATCGCGGGGGCGGGGCCGGGCGCGGCTGGGGTCTCGGCGGCGGCGGGGGAGCGGGCCTTGGCGGTTTCGGTTTCGGGATTATTACGATGGGTCTCGGCCCCGGCGAATACGGGTGCATTCTGTGCCTTCCCGTGGGGATTATCCTTACTCCGTCCCCGTTTATTATTACAATCGGCCTTTGCCCGAACCCTCCGGGGCGGCGCATTGGTCGGAAGTTCGTCTTCATTATTGCGCCGGAGACGGTTATCTGCTGCGCCGCCGCGGGCTTTTCATCGGCGTACGGGCCTGACGGTATCAGAAGTATGCCGTCCTTCCATACGGTCTGCCCGTTTCTTTCGAGCTCGAGCGAAAGCGAATATCCCGCCGTTTTTTCCCCGCCGATAATCGCCGAGGCGTTTTCTATCGAACCTTTCAGCGAGAGGCTTCCGGGGGCGGGGGGAAACGGCGCGGAGTCCTGCCCGCATATTTCCACGCTTCCGTCTTTCAGGCGCTCGCGGAGCCTGTCCTCTATAAATTTGTGCTCGTTTCCGGAAGTCAGGGCGTTTTTAATTCCTCCGAAATAAATTTTTTCGTTTCCGCCGTAGGGAGAGAGCGCGGCCTCCGACTTTATGAGCGAATCCGCGAGCGTCTCGATCCCCCCGAGCCATTCTTCGCGCGAAACTGCCCTGTTAGAATCCGCGGCGTTTTTCATGGCCTCTATCAGGTCGGAATTTATGTCGCCGGCGCGGGCTGCGCAGGCGATGGCGAAAATTGCGCAGGCGAGAGCTGTCGTCTTGGTTGCCATATTGTCCTCCTTGGTGTGTTAAAGGCGCGCTGGGAGGATTTGTTTCAAGGTTTTTTCTGCGGCGCGGCAGGAAGTGTGGGGGCTATGCGCAGTTCGTTTCGCATAAAACCCGGCTCTTTTTGCCGGAGGGCGACAATTTTGTCGCATGGCGGGGGAGTGTTGCAAAATTGTCGCGGACACTGAAATTCCGCCAAGGTGCAGATTTTTACGCAACACTATGGCAACAATGCTGATAAAATTTTTTCTGAAACTGGCATGTGGCATGCTTACAATTTCCGCGTCAACCAATCCAAACAATGAAACTGATCATTGCATACATAAAGCCTGAACAATTGGGTGAAGTGAAGAAGGAGCTCTTCAAGAACCAAATTTACAGGATTTCGGCAACGAATTCCCTCGGATGCGGAAGGCAGAGAGGGTACAGCGAAAATTATCGCGGAAACGAAATAGAGGTCAATCTGCTGAAAAAGGTGCGCCTCGAAATCGCGGTAAACGACGAGTTCGTCGACTTGACCGTGGATTCCATCATCAAGGGGGCGCACACCGACCATATCGGGGACGGGAAAATTTTCGTGCTGAACCTCGAACAGTGCATTCGCGTCCGCACCCGCGAAACGGGCCCGGAGGCGATAGGGTGATTTTCCAAACGCAAAAGGTTTTTTTCAATTTAGGGAGTTTTTATCATGAATAGAAAAGTTTTATTGGCGGCCGTCGCGCCGCTCGCCGCGCTGCCGCTTGCGGCGCAGGAGGTCGCTGCCGACGCCGCGGCTGCCGCTGCGGCCGCAGCCGCCAAGGCGCCCGCCGTCAGCGCGGAAATGTTTACCGTAAACAACCTTTGGATTCTTCTTGGGGCGATCCTCGTCTTTGCGATGCATCCTGGGTTCGCCCTCGTCGAGACCGGGCTGTCGCGGGCGAAGAACAGCGTGAACATACTCGCCAAGAACTTTGTCACGGTGGCAATCGGTTTGATAACCTATCTCTTTATAGGCTTCAACCTGATGTACCCCGGCGACAGCTGGATATTCGGGCATTTCCTGGGCTTCGGGGGCCTCGGAGTCTCGTGCCCCGCGGGAGATGCGGGCGGAATCGCATACAACAGCGGCCTCTATTCCTACTGGACCGACTTCATATTTCAGGGTATGTTCGCCGCAACCGCCGTCACGATAGTTTCCGGCGCCGTCGCGGAGAGGATAAAGTTCGGCGCGTACATAGCCTTCGCCGTGCTCTACTGCGTAGTCGGCTATCCGATAATCGGCTCGTGGGGCTGGGGCGGCGGCTGGCTCAAGGAGCTTGGCTTCTACGACCTTGCGGGTTCGACCTTCGTCCACTCGGTCGGCGGCTGGGCGGCTTTGGTGGGCGCCTTTCTCGTGGGGCCGCGAATCGGCAAGTTTATCAACGGAAAGCCGCACGCGATCCCCGGCAGCAATCTCGGGTTTGCGACCCTCGGGGTGTTCCTGCTGTGGTTCGGGTGGTTCGGGTTCAACGGGGCGTCGGTGTTCTCGGCGGATCCGATAATGGTGGCGTACGTCTTTACCACCACCGCGCTCTCGGCGGCGTTCGGGATCGTCGCGGCGATGGCGGCGTCATGGATTGCCCAAAAGAAGCCCGACCTCTCGATGATTCTCAACGGGTGCCTCGCGGGGCTCGTGGGCATCACAGCGGGCGCCGACTGCGTGTCGATAGCATCGGCGTGCGCGATCGGCGCGGCGTCGGGTGTGGCGGTCGTATTCTCGGTGTACTTCTTTGACAGAATGGGGATTGACGACCCGGTCGGCGCGCTCTCGGTGCACCTCGTATGCGGCGTCTGGGGGACGCTCGCGGTGGGAATATTCTCGCCCGACCACGCGTTCGTTCCGCAGCTCATAGGCGTTATGGCCGTGGGGGCCGCGAGCGTGACCGTAAGCGGAATCATATTCCTCGCCCTCAGGCATACCGTGGGAATCAGGGTCTCGCGCCACGACGAACTCAGGGGGCTGGACATCTCAGAGCACGGCATGGAGGCGTACAACGGCTTCCAGATTTTCTCGAACGAATAGCCGGCGTTTCCGCGGGCCGGGCATTTTTCGGCCGGCCTGCGGTTGCGCTTGACAAGCTTTCGGAAATCGCAATTTTTTAACCCCTTTAACCCTAACTCAAAACTCAAACTAAAAACGATGGAGAACAGACTGACAATATCTATTGCCGCAATATTCGCTTCGGCTTCCGCGCTTTTTGCCGCGGAAGCGGCGCCGGCCGCGCCCGCGGCCCAGAACGCGCCCTGCGCCGCCAATGCGCAGTGCGCCGCACCCGAGAAGGAAGTAAACACCCTCATTGACACCGAACTTCTTTCCAAGCCTCTGGAAAATTTCTCCGCTTCGGCGACCGTCGCCTACGAATCCGAATACATATTCCGCGGCAAGGCCCAGTCCGGGCACGGGATAAACCCGATGGTGGACCTCGGGTACGACTTCGGCAACGGCCTTGCCGCCTACGCCGAGTACTGGGGCTTCTACGGGGTCGACAACGGATTCGGCGAAAACGACTTCTACGCGGGCCTCACCTACACCATTGAAAACATAACTTTCGATGTCGGGTACCTCGGGTACACCTACAACGACAGCGAGAGCAAGAACGAGAGCGAAATCATGGTCGCCGTCTCCTATGACACGACCGACCTGCTCGGCGACTTCAACGTCTCCCCGTTCGCGGCGTTCTACTACAACTATACTTACAGCGGAACGACCGTCGAGGGCGGCCTTTCCTACGAGGCTCCCGTCACCAAGTGGCTCATAGGCGAAAACTGGGGCACCGTAAACCTCGCGGCTTACGTGGGCTATGCGGACTACAGGGACGGCCTCACCTACCACGGCGGCTACGTCTACACGGGCATTTCCGCCGACGCGGTAGTGCAGGTGACCGACAACATGGCGCTTTCCGCCGGCATACGCTGGGCGTGCAACAACGACGGCGCGGACGAAAACATCGGCGGCAAACAGCAGAACCTCTGGTTCGGCACGGCCGTGATTTTCGGATTCTAACCCGGCGCGGTTGAAATTTTGGGAGGCCTGCCGGCCTCCCTTTTTTTTTGGCGGCGCGCGCGGGGATCTCCCGGGCGCGTCCCGCTATATTTGGCGTTTTTCGCCTTTTGTCAGAGCGAGTTCACAAAAGCTTCCAGGTCGCGGAGGTCGTCGTCTGAGAGGTGAGAGGTCTTCCCGTGCCTGTCGCCCTCGTTGTGGAATTTGAGCATGTCGAAAATCGTGCGCGCCCTGCCGTCGTAGAGGTACGGGGCGGTGCGCCAGACTTCGCGGAGGGTGGGGGTGTCGAAGGCGAAGCCTTTGTACTCTTCAAGCCCCGTCCCGACGTCGTGGCGCTTCATGTCGGTGTAGTATTCCCCGGTGTGGCAGAGCGAGCACTTGGCCTCTTCAAACACCGCGGCGCCCCTTTCTGCGGCGTCGGCGAGTGCGCCGTTTTCGAGGTGCGGGCTCTCGACGGGCAACAGCGACGACAGGTATTTGTCTATGGCTTTGGAGTCCGCCTCGGGGCGGCGCGTAAACTGTATGTACTGGATTCCCTTGCGGACGGCGACGTTGGCGCTCTTGCGCACGGCGGTGATCATGGACGGCGGCGTGAAATGCGCGAACAGCATCGACTTCGACTGCTTTGGGTTGCCGATTCCGTCGTTGAGCAGATCCCAGTTGAGCGCGTCGCTGCGGACTTCCGTGTGGCACGTTATGCACGAGAGCCATTTCTGGAAGCAGAGGCTCGCGTCGTGGAAATACAGGTCGCCTTTGCGCGTCTCGTTTAGCTTTTCGTTTCCGCCTATGGAAATTTTTTTGGCGGTTCCCCCATTGAGGTCGATTTCCGCGAGGGCGTCCGAGTAGTAGAGCCCGGCGAACGCGCGCGCGTCGTCGGCGTCTATATGACGCGGGCCGAAGCCGGGAAGGGCGACCCTTTTGCGTATGTTGGAGAGGAAGGAGAGGTCGTTGCAGATGTCCTCAAAAACCTTCTTCCGGTCGGGGCCGGCGGCGAACTTTTCGGCGAGGCGCCTCTCGAGGGCGGGGCGGTCGATGATCCCGACTTCGTGCGTCCCCGCGTGCGCGACTACAAGCTTGGACCCGTCGGGGGTGAACGCGAGCCCGTAGGGGTTCGCCGCGCCGAGCTCTATGTCGTCGAGCAGAAATGTGGCGTAGAGAGTGTCGGAGGCGGTGTCTACGAGGCTCACGGCGTTGGTGTTTATCCAGCCCCTCTCTACCTGCGTGGTAGGCACGTTGAAGCGCGCCACCACATGGGTGAGGTATGCGTGCGCGCCGTCGGGGGAGACTTTTATTTCCTGCGCGTTTATCGAGCCGTTGGGCAGGTCGATTTTTGCGAGGGTTTTGAGCGTGTCCGCGTCCAGGACGGACACCGCCGCGGCGATGTTTTCCTCGTACAGCCCCCCTTTGGATTCGGGCAGCTGGTTTGCGACGTAGAGCTTTTTGCCGTCTTTTGAGAGCGCGAGCGAAAACGGGTCGCGGACGGCCTTCCCGTAAGCCTTCTCGCGCAGGGTTTCGGCGTCGAAGGCGCGCACGGCGTTTTCAAACTGGTTTGCGGCGTACACGGTTTTGCCGTCCGCCGAGCACAGGGCGGCGCGCGGCATGTGGCCGGCCGGGGCGCGCGCGGCAACTTTCGCTTCGGAGAGCGACACTTTCAGCAGCTCGCCTTTGGGGGCCGCTATCGTGACGTAGGCGAATTTTCCGTCCGGCGAAAGCGCCAGCCCCGACGGGTGGCCGCCGAGCGCCACGCGCGACCTTACCTCCCGCGACTGCGGGTCGAGCAGCAGCAGTTCGTCGCCCGTTCTGCACGTGACGGCGAGCGCCGCTTTCCCGAGCCTTACAAAGTCCGGGCTGAGGTATTTTTCCCCGTAGTCTGGAATGTCGCCGTAGACGTGCGCGGGCGCTTTTTCGGCGGCGCACAGAGCGGGCGCCGAAAAGAGAAGGGCGGTTAAAATGGAGTTAAGGCGTTTCGTTTTCATTCGGAGTCGGGCATTTAAAGGATCTGTTTATTACGGCGTCCCAGTATTTTTTATCGCATTCAAAGGCGCCGAATTTTTCCGGGGCGCCGTCCCGGATTACGCCGTACCTCTTCATCGCCCTGAGGTACGCGCCGTGCGGCTTGTAATCCGGAGAGTCGTAGCGCGGGTTTTGCGTTTCGACGAAATTTTTGGCCTTTTCGACGGCTTTCAAAATGGTCCGGTACCGGGGATCCGCGCGCGACTTGAAGACGACGGGGTGCCCGCCTCTTCCGGCGCGCCCTCCCGCCCCGGCGTCGAGCGGAGCGCGGAGCACGGCGGAGTTCTCGGGAAAAGTCAGGTTGAACACCGCCGCCGCCGAGAGCCTAACCCTCGGCGAGTCCGGATTTTCGTAAAAGGCAAAGTGCCAGTTTAGCCTCTCTTTGCTGTCGCCGCTGACGCGGTCGGGCAGGCGCTTCCCACCCCTGTGGCACGCCGCGCAGCTTTCTTTGAAAACGGCGTTCATGTCGGCGGTTTCCCTCCACTTTGCGTCCCGCGCGGCGAACCTGTTGAGATAGTAGCTGCCGAGCATTCCGGACTCCGCCGCGGCTATGCTGCCCGCGTGGATTGCGCCCGTGTCGAGCCACGCCTTAACGCGGTTGAGCTCTTCGGCCGACGCGCGCTTCGCGTGGTGCCCGCCTTCCAGTTTTTTTAGCAGCCCGCTCGAGCCCGACCCGAAGGAATAGGGGGGCATGTTGCCGTTGCGGTTTAGGCCGTCGGAGAGCTGGCGCGCCATGTAGAGGGCGTAATAGCTGCGCGCGAACATGGGGCCCATGCCGGGGGTGAGGTCGATTTTTGCCGCGAATTTCTCCGGGTTGTGGCATTCCGCGCAATATTTTGTGAGAATCGGCTGGATATCGCGCGCAAAGTCCGGCACCTCGCCGCAGTTCGCCCCCGGAATCGGGGCTATTTTGTCCGCGGGCCGGCGGAGGGCCTTCAGCTTGTGCATTATGGGCGGCGGGGCCATGTCTCGCCGCTCGTGGCAGCCTATGCACGATGTCACGGTTCCCGGCATGAAGTTCACGAAGCTCTGCATCTTTTTTATCGCCTTGCCGTCGGCGTCCAGCGCGGTGAAGGAGAGCGCCCGGTTCGCCGGCACCTTGAAGTGCGCCGAGCCGTCGTCCTCGACTTCCACCGTCCCGAGCGGGCGTTCGAGGCTGAAAGTTCCGAGCATGGTGATCGGCTCCATTCCCCCGGTCAGGTGGCACGCGAGCGGCAGGACTTCGCTCACGAGCAGCCTTTTTATGTCGGAGCTCTTCACGGAGCCCATATTTCTGCCTATCGCGGCGTCCATCAGCGCCACGGTGGCCTCGTCCGAGGCGTAGTCGCAGGCGTCGGCGGACTGCTTGCCCTCCTGCGATTTTTTCAGGGGCACGGGGCTTTTGATTTCGAGCTTTTTGTTTTTCAGCTCTTCGGAAAATTCTTTCGGCAGCTTTATGTTTTGGAAGATGTGCCCTTTGTCGTCCATTATCAGAATCGAGTCGAAGTCCGAGACGAGCGCGTAGTTTTCGGAGAGCGGGAACGGGTATGAGAAGTTTTTCAGGCTCTCGCCGGAGGCTATGGAAAACGCGGAGGCGTCCGCCGGGTTGCGCGGGTTGCGCAGGAACGCGACGCGCCCGAGGTGGTCGCGGCTGCCGTGCCAGTCGGAGAAGGTGAGCGTGTAGGAGTTCGGAGAACCCGGTATCTGCTTGGCGTCGATGTACAGGTGGTTGGGAATGTCGTTGCCGAAGAAAACCATGTCGTTGGCGCCGTTGGGTTCCTTTTTCCAGAGCGCGTGGAAGTTCATCTGGTTCTTCTGGACGTACTCCCACTTCATGTATATTATCTTGCCGTCCGCGAGCGGCCACGGGGAGTTGTCCTGGTCCACGTTCGCCGAGATCGGTCGGACGATGTTTTCGTCCGCGTAATACCTGTGAAGTATCGCCACGTCCACGCCCCAGCACGGCACCATTCTGCGGCAGCGGCTGGAGGCGAAAACGACGTCGCCGCCCGGCAGGTAGGCGGGCTCTATGTCGTCGTAGCCCTCCTCCCAAAACGGCATTTGGCTGATTTTGCGGTTTTGCAGGTCAATTTCAAAAATCTTGTAGTGTTCGCCGTCCTTGCGGTGCGAGTACATTATCCTTTTTGCGTCGCAGCTCACCACGGGGTCGCGCACGCCGCCGTCCGGGTCGTCGACGAGCGTTTCGACCTCCCCGGTTTTGACGTCGAGCAGCGCGAGCTTCCCGCCGCCGACCGAGTATGCCGGGCGGTTCATCAGGGCGTCGATTTTTTTGTCGAAGCTTTCGGAACCCGCGAACCTGCCGAAGTTTCCGTACCAGTGAATGTCTCCGGATTTTCCGCGCGCGGTAAAGGCGATTTTGCAGCACCCGAGGGCGGAGAGCGCCTTTTTTCCCTCTCGCTCGAGCGGGTTTTCGACTTCCGGAAGGGCGGGGTCCGGGGATAGGGAAATGTAGTCCGCCGCGAACCACTGCGGCGCGCCCGCGCCTTTTTTGGGGTCGGGAAGCGCCCGGAAGGAGATTTCGTTTTCCCCCGCTTTGAGCGCGGAGGCGGGAATTTTTACCGAGACCCCCGCCGGAATCCCCCAGGTTTTGGGGTTGAAGAGGATATTTTCAAAACACGGGTATTTATTTTCGAGGGTCGGTTTGTAGGGCATCGAAAAGGTTTCGATCGGCTGGCCGTTGGCGCGCACTTCTATCTTTATGTCGGCGTTCGCGGGGGCCTTGTCCACGAAGCCCATTTTAAAGTACAGGGGTTTTTGGGGGGCGGCGTCGAGCCTGAATGCAATCGCGGTCGGGCCGAAAGTTTTTCCGCCGCGGTACCGGTTGTCCCACGGATAGTAGAATTCCGATTCCGGCCTGCGCCTGAAAGAGGCGTCGGCCCATTCGCATCCGGATACGGGCAGGACAAACGGGAAGTCGGAGGGCGAGTTTTTCCCGACTTCGTACCTTGCAGGAGAGGCGAAAAATTTCTTGGGGGCCTCGTAAGGGTCGGTTTTCGTTTCGTCGAAATAAAACCTTGCGGCGTTGAAGTCGACGCCAAAGTCGTTGAACTCGGCGGCGGACGCGTCGGGGCGGCCTATCTCAAAAATGTTTTCCGCCGGCGCGGAGAGCGCCGCAAAAAGGCAGGCGCATAGCGCCTCCGCGAAATGGATTTTCAAAGTCATATAAATATTTTACGGAAAAGCTCGCCGCGAACAAGCGCATAATCGCCCTCTAAACGCTTCTGCGAGACGTTCCACCCCCCTGTTTGGGTTGACATTTGTAGTTTTATTTTATATGTCAAACAAAAATTGGCCTCCTATTCGCCTTTCATGCGCAAAATTTGTGTTGTAAAAACCGCCCGAAAGTGCAAACTGAACGCTTTTGTCCAAAATATTGTAAAGGCATACAGGCAAAGCTTGAATCATGATAACGGAATTCAAAAGTCAGTTGATTGCGGACGTCGGCATTAGCATGGGCGACGAGGGCAAGGGGCGTCTCGTCTACGAAATCATAGACGAGCTCAAGGCCGGGAGCGGCAGGAAGGACGTCGCCGCCATTGTCCTGAAAGTAAACGGCGGCGCGAATTCCGGGCACACGGCGGGCGGCATAAAGCTCAACCTGCTCCCCGCGGGCGTTATAGAAAACGACGTGCAGACGCTCGCCGTCGGCAGCGGCGTAGTGGCCGACCCGCGCAAATTCCTCTGGGAGGGCGAGCCCCTCGAGGCCCGCGGATACAGGATTTTCAGCCGCCTGCTCATCGACGAGCGCGCCATGGTCAGCGACCTCGGCCACCGCCTCCTCGACCTCGCGTGGGAAAACTACCGCGTCAACAGGCTTTGCGAGGAGCCCCGGGGATCGACGGGCAGGGGGATTACGCCGTCTTACATGGACGAAGTCGGGCAGTTCCAGATACACTACGCCGACTTTCTCGGCGACCGCGAAAAGTTCGCCAAAAAGATGTCCGCCAGGCTCCGCCGCGCGTGCGACACCATAAGGTACGTCTGCGGGGTGTCGGAGGAGGACTGGGACGGATTTTTCGAGACTCTTACCCGCGCGGAAATCCGCGCCAACGCCGACTCCATAAGCGGCGGGATTTTCCCCGAATCGGAATTCGACTTCCGGGTTTACAAGGGCTCCGCGCCCTTCGAGCTCGACTTCGGAAAAGTCGTCGAATGCTATTGGGAGGCGGGCCGGAAGCTCGCCAAATGCGTGGGCGACGTCCGCAGGGCGTGCCTTAGGGCGCTCGCAGAAAACCGCTACATCGTCGGGGAGTTCGGGCAGTCCTACTGGCTCGACAAGCGCCACGGCTTCGCGCCCAACGTGACGGCCTCGCACACGGGGGTTCCGGAGTTTTTCCAGAGCGCGGGCATCCCCGTGATGCCCGTCCACACCATAGGCTGCTGCAAGGCCTACGACACCAAAGTCGGCACCCATGTGTTCCTAACGCAGATGGACGACGCCCACCCGCTTGCCGCCAAGCTCAAAAAGCTCGAGTTCGGCACCAGCACCGGGCGCCAGCGCATGGTAGGCTGGTTCGACGCCGTGGAGAAGGGCGACGCGCTCAGATACGGCGGCTACGACGACATCGCCATAAACAAGCTCGACGCGCTCTCCTATTCAGGCGGCTGGACGGAGGGCGGGGAGTTGCTCGTGTGCGTGTCATACCGCGGCCCCGACGGGCGGATTTACAGGGGCGTGCCCCGCGACGACGCCGTGCGCAGGACGCTCAGGCCCGTCTACGCGCAGCTTCCGGGCTGGCGCGAGGACATCTCGGGCGTGCGCAGCTTTGCGGAGCTTCCCGAAAACGCCAGGCGCTACGCGGCGTTCTGCGTCAAGAGCATAGTGGACATAGCCTCCTCCGACGCGCCCTTAAAGAATCTTCCCAATTTGCGATATATAGGGGTCGGCCCGCTTCCGGCGCAGATCATAAAGGACATTCCGCCGACGAGCGAGCTTTTGAAGCTCGCCTGACAATCATTTTGCCCCGAGGGGGCGCGAGATGGCAAACGAATACAAATGCGACATATGCGGCAAGCCCGCGACCGTACACATAACGAAGATAATTGACTCCAAGAAGGTCAAGATTCACCTCTGTTCGGAATGCGCGGAAAAGGCGTCTATGGACGCCATAAACATGCCGGAGCAGATAATGCCCAAGATAAAGGAGCTTGAGGAGCAGCTTATAAGGGGAGTATCGAGCGCCTCGAAAGCGGGCGTGTGCCCGGAGTGCTCGACATCGTTTTCCGACATAGAAAAGGGTTCGCGCTTCGGCTGCCCCGGCTGCTACGACGCCTTCGCAGACAGGCTGCCGGAGTTCCTTTCGCAGATGCAGTTCGGCGCGCTGCATGTCGGCAAATCCCCCAAGAAGCATGCGGACTCGTCCTCCCTCAACCCGCTCGACCTGCTCGGCAAGGCGATTGAGCAGGTAGGCAGGCTGTTTTCCTCCCCCCTCCCGCAGGGCGGTTCGGAGTCGCCCGCGCAGGCTCCCGGCCCCGAACCCGCGGCGGAGGATTCCGCCCCCGAGCCCGACGCGGAGAGCGTCGACGCGCTGCGCGCCAAGCTTGACGAAGCCGTGCGCGAAGAGAGGTACGAAGACGCCGCCAAACTCCGCGACCGCATAAATTCGCTTTCCAAATGAACGAAACCCCCGAAAAGCGCCGCCCCAATTCCGCGATTTTCATAAGCACCCGCGTGAGGCTCGCGCGCAATCTCGCCGGGCGGAAGTTCGTCAATTCGCTTTCGTTCGGGGAGCTTTCCGACGTGCTCGACTTTTGCGGGGGCGCGCTTTCGGGCGTGCGCAAGCTTAGCGGCGGCAGGTTTTTCAGAATGGGGGAAATGCCCGAGGCCGAGCGGGAGATGCTCGTGGAGGACAGGCTCGCCAGCCGCGAGCTGGCCGAAAACTGCCGCGCGAGGGGCCTGTACGTTTCGGCCGACAGGTCGTGCGCGGTCATGGTGAACGAGGAGGACCATCTGCGCATACAGGCCTTTTCCGGCGGCCTGAATCTGGCGGGCGCGCTGCGGGCGGCCAACTCGGTTGACGACGGGTTTGAAAAAAGCGTTAAGTACGCTTTCAGCCCGGCGTTCGGGTATCTCACGGCGTGTCCCACCAACGCCGGGACGGGCCTGCGCGCGTCGGTGATGATGCACCTGCCCGCGCTCGCGCTCTCGGACCTCATGGACAAGGTGGTGCGCGGGCTCGGCCAGCTCGGAATCTGCGTCAGGGGCGCGTCGGGCGAGGGCAGCGACTCATACGGGTCGTTCTTTCAGATTTCCAACCAGCAGACGCTCGGGCTCTCGGAGTCGGACATAGTCAGGAAGATCTCGAAGTTCGTAAAAAAAGTGGCGGAATTTGAGATAAACGCGCGCGCTAAGCTCTCCGCCGAGAATCCGCTGCTGCTCGCGGACAAGTTCGCGCGGGCGCGGGCGACGCTCGCCTCGTGCAGGCTCATAGACACGTCCGAGGCGGTCTCCGCGCTCTCCCACCTGAGGCTCATGGCCGATATGAGCGACTCTCCCGCGGCGGACGCCGTCATAAGGGACGTCGACGCGGCGGCCGCCGCGTCCATGCCCCGCCACCTCTCGGCGCGCTTCGGGATATCCGGGGAGGATTCCGGAAAGCGCGACGAGCTCCGGGCGGCCATGCTCAACAAATTCGCCGAAAACCTGCCCGGGTTCTGAGCGCGGGCCGCGGTTTGCGGTTAAACCGCGGAAAAAAACTCCGATACTTTTCAAAGGCAAAAATCCGCCGCATATATTTATTATACAAGCAAACCGGCGGAGGAAGGAAAAACACACAATGCAGCAGTTCACACCCAGAGCCCAGCAAGTGCTGGCGTTGGCGCGCAAAGAGGCGCAAAATTTCAGGCACAACTACATCGGCACCGAACACGTGCTGCTCGGGATAATCAAGCTCGGGCAGGGGGTGGCCGTAAACGTCCTGCGGAAGATGGGCGTCAACCTCGAAAACGCGAGCGCGGAGATAGAGCGCATAGTCGGCAAGGGGGCCGGCGCGGAAAACGCGTCCGATATCCAGCAGACCCAGCGCGTCAAGAAAGTCCTCGCGTTCGCCTCCTACGAGGCGAGCCAGCTCCACCACAACTACATCGGCACCGAGCACATACTCCTCGGCCTCCTCCGCGAGGGCGAGGGGGTTGCCGCCACCGTCCTGCGGGAGCTCGGCATAGACATAAACGGGTGCCGCAACCAGATCCTCGCGGAGCTCGACCCCAATTTCGTCGGCGACTTCCCCGAACAGCAGCCGCAGGAGCAGGGCGCGCAGCAGGAGAGGCCGGAGGGCCGCCAGGCGAGCGCGCTCAAAGCCTTCGGCCGCGACCTCACGGAGCTCGCGCGCGCCGACAAGCTCGACCCCGTCGTCGGCCGGGCCGGCGAAATAATGCGCGTGGTTCAGATACTCTGCCGCAGGACAAAAAACAACCCCGTCCTCGTCGGCGAGGCCGGCGTCGGCAAGACGGCCATCGTCGAGGGGCTCGCGCGCGAAATCGCCTCGGGCGAGGTTCCGGAGCTGCTGGCTGGCAAGCGGGTCATATCGCTCGACATCGCCCTGATGGTCGCGGGCACCAAGTACCGCGGCCAGTTTGAGGAGCGCATAAAGGCCGTCATGGACGAAATCGAAAAGGCCGGCGACGTGATACTCTTTATAGACGAGCTCCACACCATCGTCGGCGCGGGGGCCGCGGAGGGCGCGATGGACGCCTCCAACATCTTCAAGCCCGCCCTCTCGCGCGGCGCGCTGCAGTGCATCGGCGCCACCACCGTGGCCGAGTACCGCAAGTTTATCGAAAAGGACGCCGCGCTCGACCGCAGGTTCCAGAGCGTAAAGGTTGACGAGCCGAGCTCGGAGGACGCCGTGAAGATTCTCCGCGGCCTGCGCCCCAACTATGAAAAGCACCACCACTGCCGCTATTCGGACGCCGCCCTTGAGGACGCCGTAAAGCTTTCCGAGCGCTACATCACCAGCCGCTTCCTGCCGGACAAGGCCATCGACGTGATCGACGAGGCCGGCAGCCGCGCTCGCATAAGGCTGATGGAGCGCCCCGCGGAAGTCAACGAGCTGGCCGAACGGATAAATTCCGTGCGCCAGAGCAAGGAAGACGCCATACGCGACCAGCGCTTTGAAGAGGCCGCCGCCCTGCGCGACACCGAAAAGTCGCTTGCGGCGCGCAGGGAGGACGTCGTCAAGGCGTGGAAAAAGTCGCTCGAAGACAAGGTGGTCGACGTCGGAGAGGACGATATTTTCGCCGTGGTCTCGTCGTGGACGGGCGTGCCGCTGGCGAGAATGGAGGGCGAGGAGAGCAAAAAGCTCCTGGGCCTCGAGGCGTATCTGCGCAGGCACGTCGTCGGGCAGGACGAGGCGACCTCGGTCATCGCACGCGCCCTGCGCCGCTCCCGCGCCGCCCTCAAGGATCCGAAGCGGCCGATAGGCTCCTTCCTCTTCCTCGGCCCCACGGGCGTCGGCAAGACGTACCTTGCAAAGATGCTCGCCGAGCAGATGTTCGGCAAGCAGGAGGCCCTTATCCAGATAGACATGTCCGAGTACATGGAGAAATATTCGGTCTCGCGCCTCATAGGCTCCCCGCCCGGATACGTCGGACATGAAGACGGCGGCCAGCTCACCGAGCAGGTTCGCAGGAGGCCGTACAGCGTAATACTCTTCGACGAAATCGAAAAGGCCCACCCGGATGTCGCCCAGCTTCTCCTGCAGGTTCTTGAAGACGGAAGGCTCACCGACAGCCTCGGGAGAACCGTGGACTTCCGCAACACCATCATAATCCTCACGAGCAACGTGGGCGCGCATATCCTGCAGAAAAACCCCTCGATGGGCTTTTCCGCCGGCGCCGACGCCGAGGGCGACTATGAGCTCCTGAAATCGAGGGTGATGGAGGAGATGAAAAAGTCCTTCCGGCCCGAATTTCTCAACCGCATAAACGACATAGTTCTCTTCAGGAGCCTCACAAAGGAAAACATGCGCGCGATAGTTTCGCTCGAGCTCGACAAGCTCCGCGCGCGGCTCGCCGACCGCGGGCTGACTATGGCGGTTTCCGCGGAGGCAGAGGATTTCCTCATCTCGAAGGGCTGGGACGAAAAGTACGGCGCACGCCCCCTCAAGCGCGCCATTGAGCGCGAACTCGAGGACAATATCGCCGAGGAGATCCTCCGCGGCTCCATCGTCGACGGCGGCGGGGAGATAAAGGTGGATCTGGCACCCGGCGGCGGCCGCCTCGACTTTTCCCAGAAGAAGGGGGGTGCTGCCGCGTCCTCGTCGGCGCGCGGAACTAAGCGCAAAAACGCGTAGCCGTATATGCTTTGAAGGCGAACCGCAGGGTTCGCCTTTTTTTGCGCCGCCGAGGAAGGGCGGGGCGCCGCGAAAAGCGCGCCGCGGCGGAAATTCCGCGAGTAGATCCCTATATAAATCTAACGTCTCTGAAATTCGTTCTGAAAACCTTAGCTTCCGGGATTTGGCGCAATGAAAACGAAAGCTTATTTTATCCGAAGCGTAGCGAGGTTATAAAATAAGGCTTTCGGGAAGGATAAAATGCGTCTGCATTTTATCCAAGACAGGAATTATACTTACACAATTGCTATTTAAGGGGATAGGCGCATTGGCTTCGCCAATCGCCGCAGGGGGTATCCCCCTCAATGGACGGCGCACCTTGCGCCCGAGAACAGCGCGGATTGCGCGCAGCGCAACCAAGCCAGCGACTCCATTTTGCATGCGGGGCAAGGGCGGCAGGATTGCGCCCTTACGGGCGCAAGGTGCGCCAGCCAGATAGAATGGGGTGGCAGTGTCGCTTCCATAGAAGGGGACGCGAGGCGCGCCGGCCAGCGGCGGTGCCGATTCCATTGAAAGGGTAAATCCCTTACGGCGATTGTTTCTTAATACGCCTATTCTCTCCTATAATCCCAACAAAAAACGAACCTCTCATGGAAGATTCGTTATAATACATAGAACTCGGTTGGCACGGGTCGTGTCAGCCATTGAAAGAGCCTCTTGTTTCCATTGCTTACTCAATAAAGTTATCTCCCCAATCCCGACAAAACGAACATTTCATGGGAGGCTCGTTAATGCTTCCAGGGTTCGTTCCGAGAAACCCACGGGTTCCGCGATTTGGCGAATGCTTTTGGCGAATAGCTCCGTTAGGGAAGCCGTCAAGGGCGCGTAGGCGTATTGGCTTAGCCAATCGCCGCAGGGATCGCAAGATGCGCCGTCCAGCGGCAGTGCCGCTTCCATAGAAGGGGTAAACCCCTTACGGCGATTGCTTACGCAATTCGCCTATCCCCTTTCCCAAATCCCAACAAAAACGAAGGCGGCACGGGCCGCTGGCCACAGAAGGGGCATAGCCTCTTACGAAGATTGGCTGCGCTAACACTTTTATCCCCATTACAAATCCCAACAAAAAAACGAACTTCTCATGGGAGGTTCGTTAAAGTTTCCGGAGTTCGTTCTGAAAATCCCCGGTTCCATGATTTGGCGCAATGATTTTGGATGAAGAGCGAGTATAGGGAAGCCGTCAAGACCGCTCGCGTATGCCAATACGCCCGCGCCCTTGACGGCTTCCCTAACGGAGCTATTCGCCAAAAGCATTCGCCAAATCAGGCGACGCGTTCTACGACTACGGGAGTTGGATTTGGGCGGCGCGGCGCGAGCCTGTACGCGTTGCGCAGGTAGTCTATCGCCGAGTCCAAATTGGTTTCGTCGTTATAGTGGATCATCAGCAGCGGTTCTCCCTGCTTTACCTGCGTGCCGATTTTCTTGACTTCCGTAACCCCGACATACGGGTCGATTTTCCCGTTCTTTGTGGTCGCAAGAATCTGCACGGCCCTGGCTATCATGCCGGAGTTGATGTTGTGCACATATCCGCGCTTGGGGGCGGGGAGCTTGCGGGAGTGCTTGGGCATCGGATATTTTTGCGGGTCGTCGAGCCACGGGGCGGAGCCGCCCTGCGCCTTTATCATCTCGATGAATTTTTTGAGGGCGGAGCCGTCTTCGATTACGCGCTCCACGGACTGTTTTGCCGAGAGCGTCGAGCCCGCGACCCCCGCGAGCCTCAAAATTTCCATGCCGAGCTTGAGGACGAGCTCCTTGATGTCGTCGCTGCCGCCGCCGCGGAGGAAGTCGAGCGCTTCGAGGACTTCGAGGCCCATGCCCACGGAGTTGCCGAGCGGCTGGTTCATGTCGGTGATGAGGGCGACGCACCTGTGTTTCATAACGCGCGCGACGCGGGTGATGGTGCGGGCGAGCTGGCGGGCCTGTTCGATGTCGCGCAGGTAGGAGCCGTTGCCCCACTTTACGTCCACGACGAGCCCGTCGGCGCCTACTGCGAACTTTTTGCTCAGGACGCTCGCGGTAATCAGCGGCAGGCTCGGGATTGTGGCCGTCATCTGGCGCATTTTATAGATTTTTTCGTCGACTGGGGAAATGGAGTTGTCGTGCTCGCAGATCGCGCAGCCGATGGAGGCGAGCTGTTTCTGGAAATCGCCGAGGGAGAGTTTGGTTTTAAAACCCGGTATGGAGGCCATTTTGTCTTCCGCGGTCAGGACGAAGTCTTCGTCGGGGCTCGTCATGCCGGGAACCACGACGCCGCAGGCGGCGCCGACCGCCGCGAGTATGAGGGAGGTTTTGTCGCCGACGCCTCCGGTCGAGTATTTTGCCACTTTGGGGCGGGTGATGTGCGAGAGGTCGAGGGTTTCGCCCGTGAGTATCATTTCGTCGGCGAACACGGCCGTTTCCTGGGCGGCCATGTCCTTGAAGAATATGGCCATGATGAGCGCGGCCATTTGGGAGTCGGGCATTTCGTCGTCGAGAATGGAGTCTACTATGTTGCGAACCTCTTCTTCGGTGAATTCGTGTCCGTCCCGCTTTTTTTCGATCAGGTACGCATAGGACGCCTTTATTGGGGATTTGCCGATGATTTTACGTATAGCCATAATTGAAGTCTTTATGTGGATAATATTACTGCGCGGCCGCGCGGAATCGGAATTTCCGCGCGGGCTGTCTCCCTTAGTCTTTTTAACAGCACATTTTTTGAAAAAAGTCGAGCTTAAAATCAAACATTCGCCAAAGATTGGCTGATAGTAAGCGACATTTGTCGATTTATTAAGACAAACCGGAGGGTTGCGGCGTTCATATTTTTTGGCTGGAAAAACTTTTAGCTTGGCAATCGCGCGCAATAGGGTAAGAGATTGGGAAAATGGGAGAAAAGTTAAACAACGCGCGCGGGCGGACTTTTGAAGAGTCTCTTGAAGAGCTTGAAACCATTCTGTCCGAGCTTGAAAACTCCAAAATACCCCTGGACGAGCTGGTGGAGAAATACTCCCGCGCCAAGGCGCGGCTCGCCGACTGCCGGAAGAAACTCGAAGCCGCGGAGCTGAAAATCGGCAGGCTGTCGGGTTCGGAAGTCGAAGAGTTCCCGGCCGATTCGGAATAGCCCCGCAGGGCAGGTTATACGCAACGATATGTCCATACTTTCCAATATAAAATCCCCCGCGGACGTGAAGGCGCTCGCGCCGCAGCAGCTTCCGGAGCTCGCGGAGGAAATCAGGAGCGAGATCATAGCCGTCACCTCCAAAAAGGGCGGTCACGTCTCCCCCAACCTCGGGATAGTGGAGCTTTCCATCGCCCTGCACAGGGTTTTTTCCACGCCGGAGGACAAGATATTTTTCGACGTTTCCCACCAGTGCTACACCCACAAGCTGCTGACGGGGCGCAACAACGAGAAATTTGAAGCCCTGCGCCAGACGGACGGAATCAGCGGCTTCTGCAACAGGTTTGAGAGCGAGCACGACGCTTTCGGCGCGGGGCACGCGGGGACGGCGGCCTCCGCCGCATTGGGGTTTGCCGCCGCGCGCGACCGCAACGGCACCGACGAAAACATAATAGCCGTCCTCGGCGACGCCGCCCTCACCAACGGGGTGACCTTTGAGGCGTTCAACAACATCGCAACCACCACAAAGCGAATGATAGTGGTGCTCAACGACAACGAAATGTCGATAGCAAAGAACGTCGGCGCCATCGCAAAATACCTGAACGAGGTCATCACAAACCCGCGCAACAACAGGCTCTATTCCGACATGAACGCCTTTGTCAAAAACCTATTCGGGGAGCCCGCGGCCAAGTTTACCGAGAAGGTCGCGCGCGACGCAAAAGGCTTCATACTTCCGTCGTCGTTCTTCGAATATTTCGGCTTCATGTACCTCGGCCCGATAGACGGGCACGACATTCCGCTTCTCGAAAAGTATCTGAATTACTGCAAGCGCTCCACAAAGCCGATACTTCTGCACATTCTGACCAAAAAGGGCAAGGGATTGGAAGTCGCCGTGCGCAATCCGGAAAAGTTCCACGGCGCCACTCCCTACGACATAGTCACGGGCGAGTCCACCTCGAACGCCGACAAGTCCGTCCCGAACTACCAGGACGCTATGGGCAAGACCCTTTTGAAGCTCGCCCGGAAGGACCCGAAAATAGTGGGAATCACGGCGGCGATGGCCTCAGGCACGGGGTTGTCCTTCCTGAAAAAAGACCTGCCCGCGCAGTTTTTCGACGTCGGAATCGCCGAGGAGCACGCCGCGGTGTTCGCCGCCGGCATGGCGTGCCAGGGTTTCAAGCCCGTGGTCGCGATTTACTCAACTTTTATGCAGCGCGCCTACGACTGCGCCATGCACGACGTCTGCCTCCAAAAGCTGCCCGTCACCTTCTGCCTCGACCGCGCCGGGCTAAGCCCCAACGACGGGGCCACCCACCACGGGCTCTTCGACATATCGTTTTTGAGGCCTCTGCCAAACGCCGTGATAATGCAGCCTTCCGACGAAGACGAGCTCGCCGACATGCTCTACACTTCCGTGGAGTCCGGGAAGCCGTGTTTCATACGCTATCCGCGCGGCAGGGGCGAAGGGGTGCCGATGAAGGAAACCCCCGAAAAAGTCGAGATCGGCAGGGCGGAGGTTCTGCGCGAATCGGATTCCTCCGCGACGATATGGGCGCTCGGCAACATGGTCAAAGAGGCCCTCAAAGCCGCCGAGGAGATAGAGACGGAGCTCGGGGTGAAGATAGGGGTGGTCAACGCGCGCTTCGTGAAGCCGCTTGACAGGGAGCTTTTGCTGAAACAGGCCGACAAAAACAGGCTGATAGTGACCGTCGAGGACCACGTCGCATCCGGCGGGTTCGGAAGCGCGGTGGCGGAAACGCTGCTGGCCGCGCGGAAAAAGTGCGGGATCTGCATAATCGGCTGGCCCGACAGGTTTATCCCGCACGGCACCGACGTCGCAACGCTCCGCGCCCAGTTTGGAATGAGCACGACCCAGATCATCGAGAGGGTTAAGCAGGCCCTTCAAGAGGCGTAAAATCCGCGCCGCGAAATCTGTTCCGCCGCCGCCTTTTGGGGAGGTTTCGGCGGGCGCCCGGAAAGTTTTTGCGCCGGAATTCCGGGTGTTTGTCTGCGCTGTCGCAGGCTGTTTTTGCTGAAATTCAGCCGAATGAAATTGCCCGGCAGTTTCAGCCTATTGCCGATTTCAACCGTCGCGCCCGGGGCCCCGTGGAACGCCGCGCCTTTCTTCCGCGCGCCGCCGGTTTTCGCCGCGGGCAGGGGGGGGAGGGTTAAAAATCGCTTCCCTTTGCATTGCGGGGAGCCTTTTGCCTCATTCCCCCCATTTCACCCCGCAGAATGCATCAGAAACGGCGTGCGAAATGCTTTCGGCTTTCAGAGTCTGAAGCGCCGACGATTTCAAGCAGTCCGCGCAGCGCATACACCGCGCCCGTCCGTCCGGCGGCGTCGGAAACGCGCTCTATTATCTCGGCTTCTTCCAGCCGCTTCAGCAGCGTGAAGACGGTCGGCCTTGAAGCCGCCTCGAGCCCGATGGAGGTCTGCGTAAATATCGGCTTGGAGAAAATCGCGTCCAACAGCATAATGGCGTACTTTGAAGACGTCATTTCCAAAATGCGCGATTTAGTCCGGGCGTAATACTCCATTATAGCCTTAGCCGTGTTGTAGTTTGAATTGGCCTGCCATATCACGGCGTCCAGAAAAAAGCTTATCCACTGTGTCCAGTTGCCGGTTTCGGTTATAGCCCTGAGGGAGTCTTTGTAGGACATTTCATTTAGTTCCAGATATTTGCTTATATAAAGCACCGGGCGGGAGATTATCCCTTTTCGGTATAGGAATAGCGGCACAAGCATTCTTCCAAGCCGGCCCTTTCCGTCGCAAAACGGGTGGATTATCTCGAATTGGGCGTGCAAAATGGCGGCTTGGGCCACGGTATCCTTGTCGTCGGATTCTATGTATTCGGCGAAGTTGTCCATGTATTCGGGTACGAGCGCAGGATTGGGCGGGACAAATCGCGCATTTTCTATGCCTCCGGAGATAGACCCGATATAGTTTTGCACTCTCCTTATTTCTCCCGGATTTTTATTGCTTCCCCTTACCCCGGTCATAAGTATTTCGCGCAGCTGCCTGACGAGGTGCGGAGTGATGCTTCCGCTCTCCGTTTCAAGCGCTCCGAACTGTATGGCTTTACGGTAGTTCAAGACCTCGAGAATGTCGTTTTTGCGCTCTTCCGACGATTCTTTTATTCCCGCTTCGTATTTTAAAACATCTATTGTATCGATACAGCGTTGCCTCTATCTTGCTCGACAGAACCGCCTCGTCCCTCGTAAGGGGCGACAGCAGCAAGTCGGGATTGACTATTGCGTTCAGAATGCCGTTAAATCCGGCAATAGCCCTGTTGGCTTCACCCAATCTCCCTATGAGCGAGAGCCAGTCTATATTTTTTGTAGGCAATTTTTCGGGAATAGAGCGCTCATAATTTTATTTATATCTATCGT
Source organism: Candidatus Merdousia sp. (assembly GCA_048390825.1). Lineage (GTDB taxonomy): Bacteria > Verrucomicrobiota > Verrucomicrobiia > Opitutales > Intestinicryptomonadaceae > Merdousia. The sequence continues at coordinate 40,089 of DBGCYC010000001.1, read as the reverse complement.
ATGTATATGTGTTGTATGAAGAAAAGAGAAAAACAATCAGCTAATTGAGGTTGTGTTAATTGATTTTCATTTTTGCTTATTGCAATTAGCCTTGGCGGTCGGCTAATTTAAAGCAAATTGGCTTGTGTTAAGCAAAATGGCGATTTGCTTAATGCAAATCGTGCCCGTTGTAAATTTGTCGATAGCAAAACGGGCTTGTTGTAAGCATTTTTGCGGTTTGCTTAATGCAGGTCAAATTGCTTTAAGTTTCCTTAACGCAGTTTGCGGGAATTTGGCGTCTGCTGTGCGCGGCGTATTGTATGCGGCGGGGGGGGCGGCGGAAATTCTGGCCGCCCGGCGCGGCGGATTTTCCGCTATATCCAGAGGAGCGATATTATCATAACTATTATGGAAAACGGCGCTCCGAATTTGAAGAAATCCCCGAATTTGTAGCCGCCTGGATTCATCACGAGCATGTTTACTGGGGAGGAAAGAGGCGTCATGAAAGCCGTGGACGATGCCACGGCCACGGCCATTTCAAGGCCGTGGGGGTCGGCGCCCATGGCCTGCGCCGCCGCTATCGCAATCGGCGCGAATAGTATGGCGGTTACGGTGTTGGCGATGAACATGACAGTCAGCATCGCCAGCGCGAAAAGCCCCGCCGTCACCGCCGTTTCGCCGTATCCGCCGAGCGCCCCGAGCACCGCGTTCGCCGCAAGCTCCACCCCGCCCGTTTTTTCGAGGGCGGCGGCAAACGGCATCATGCAGATTATGAGAATCAGCGCGGGCCAGTATACCGACTTGTATGCTTCGTCCATGCTTATGCACTTGAAGGACACCATCATCATGCAGCATATCGCGGCGGCGACGACGTTTTCCACTATGCCCGTCGCCATTAGCGCGACCATTGCCAGCAGGCTCAAAACGGCCCCCCCAGCCCGCCCGGGCGGGCGAATCGTGCCGGCGCAGGTGCGGGGCCGCGCACGCGGCGCGCAAAAGGGCCGTTTTTGCGGCGGCATGTCCGGCGGCGGCTCGTTTCCCATATTCCGCAAGACATTTTCGCCCCGGATTTGCCTCCGGGAGATTTTGCCCGCGCCCGCCCATTCTGCGCGCGTTGCGGCTTGACTTAAACGCGGCGCGGCCGATACTCGGGTTATGATGAATCTCCGAAAATATTTTCGGGAAAATCGGTTTTTGCAATGTTTGTAGACGAGGCCACAGTGATATTGAAGGCGGGCGACGGGGGCAAGGGCTCCGCGGGGTTCCGCCGCGAAAAGTTTATTCCCTACGGCGGGCCGGACGGCGGCGACGGGGGCAAGGGCGGCGACGTCTACGCGCTCGGCGACGAAAACGTCTCCGACCTCGAAAAGTACTCGTTCACTCCGAACCTCAGCGCGGGCGACGGAGGCGACGGCATGGGCCGCCAGAAGACCGGGGCGTCGGGGGCGGACGCCTATCTGCGCGTGCCGCCGGGAACCGTCGTAATCAGCGCCGAAAACGGCGCGACGGTCGCGGAAATCCTGCGCCACAACGAGAAAATCCTGCTCCTGCGCGGCGGCAAAGGCGGGCTGGGCAATCTGCATTTCAAGAGCTCCACCAACCGCGCACCGCGCCAGTTCACCTACGGGGCGGAGGGCGAGAGCGGCCAGTTCAGGCTCGTGCTCAAATCCATCGCCGACGCGGGGCTTGTGGGCTATCCCAACGCGGGCAAGTCGTCGCTCGTCTCCCTCATAACGCGCGCCAGCCCCAAAATCGGCGCCTACCCGTTCACGACCCTGCACGTGAACATAGGCACGCTCGAATATCCCGAGCATTATGAAAAACTCAGGCTCGCCGACATTCCCGGGCTGATCGACGGGGCGAGCGACAACAGGGGGCTCGGCCACAAATTCCTGCGCCACATAGAGCGCTGCAAGGTGCTCGTTGCAATGGTCGACATGGCCGGAACCGACGGGCGCGACCCGTCGGACGACTACGAAAGCCTCGTGAGGGAGCTTGGCCTCTATTCCCCGGATCTGCTCAAAAAGCCAATGATAGTGGCGGCAAACAAAATGGACGAGGGCGCCGCCGCGGAAAACCTGAAGGCTTTCAGGAGGAGGCACAAAGGGCTCGACGTAATACCGATATCCTGCCTGTCGGAGGAGGGAATCCCCAAATTAAAGTCTGAAATATACGACATTTGCAAAAAATCTCTATAAAACGCTCTTAAAAACTTTGACAATCGGCCCCCGCGGGGTTAGACGTTTTTTTCACACATGGAAAGCCATAATTTTACCCCTTTTCGCCCCGCCGGAAGAGGCGGGTTTACCCTTATAGAAATTCTGATCGTCATAGGCATTATCGTGCTGCTTATGGGGATTACCACGCAGATGCTCGGCACAGTGGGCGAGGCGCAGGGGCGCGCCAAGGCCAAGTCCGACATGGCCCTAATAGCGACGGGCATAGAGGCCTTCTTCAACCAGTACGAAACCTACCCGCGCATAACTTCCGTCGGGAACGAAAAGCAGGCGGCCGGAGACCTCTACAAATGTCTCACCGGCAAGATGGCCGCCAAAATCCAGAACGCGCAGATTGTAATGAGCGACGTCGGATCCGACAACAGGCCGTTTGTCGACGTTTCCAAGCTCAAAATAGCCGACCCCTCCGACCCGCACCTCGAAAACGTCGACCCGGAAAAAATAGGGGTCTATTTTGTCGATCCGTGGTTTGAGCCCTACCTGTATTTCTACAATACCGCCAACACCCTGAATACCGAGTCCGCGACGTGGCGCGGGCAGGGCTTCATACTCCTCTCAAAGGGCCCCGACGGCAAGGAGAAGAACGTGCGCTCCATGTACACCACGGGCATCATACCGGATATGGACGCATACCATGAGGAGGCCGAGAACATAGACAACATAATCCAGGGCATGGAAGAATAGCTTTTTTGAAAAAACAACCCCAACCCCAAATTTGCAGAGAAAAGGAATCCGCATGAAATCCGAAAAGAAGGGCTTTACACTCATCGAATTGATGATTGTCATATCCATAATAGGCGTGCTCGTCGGCCTGCTTACGCCGATGATCTCCAACGCCCAGAAAAACGCCGTCAAGGCGACTTCCAAAACGCTGTTTTCCAATATGGTCAACGGCTTGGAGCGCTACAAGGACGAATACGGGTATTTCCCGAACTTCCTGACGTCGCGCGACCGCACGAACCTCGAGGACGGCAACAACGCCGAAAACTTCGTCAAGGCGCTGACCGGCGTGGACTGCGACGGCAAGAAGCTCTCGCAGGCCGACAGGGCGGAGTACAACCGCAAGAGCCGCAAATTTTTGGAATTCAGCACAACCAACCTCGTGCAGTTGAAGAAAAAGTGGAAGATAGTCGACGGCTTCGGCAATCCGAACATATACGTTTGCGTGGACGACGACGGCGACGGGTTCATAAAGCAGGGCTTCCCGACGGTGACGGACGGGATTCCCGCGGACGAGCTGCGCGACATTGTTCCCAATCCCGAGCGCGGGCTCAGGGCGCGCGCGATAGCCTTCACCCTCAAAAAGGACGGCCGCAGCGCCAAGGCCGAATGGGGCGCCGAAGACATATTCTCCTGGTAAACCGCCACCGCCACACCTATGCGAAGCTCAAAACAGGCTTTCACGCTCATCGAAATGCTCGTGGTCATAGGCATTATTGCCATACTGTCCACGGGGATTTCGATGCTCAACATGAAGGATTCCGCCCAGCCCATCTATTCCGCCAACAGGACGATGATGGCCGCATTCCACGAGGCGCGCACCAACGCCATAAAACGGCAGACCGAGACGCGCGTCATAATCTATCGCGGCGACGACCTCTCCCGCAAGCTCAGGCAGGTCGGCGTGATATATAAGGTGAAGGGCGACGACGACGAAGTCAAGGGGTGGGTGGCTCTCAACAGGGGCATATTGCTCCCCGAGGGCGTGTTTTTCGTACCCCCGCAGGGCGACTTCTCGACTATGGTGAAGCTCCAGAACGGGCTTTCCGATTCCGACGTCTTCAAGAGCACGTTCAACAACGGCTATTCCGGCGCGTTCAGCCGCGTGGGGTTCAGCGAGTTCCCTTCGGCGCACCCGCTCTCGGTTTCCGAGGGCAACGGCGACTGGTATTCCTACCAGTTTTCGTCCGACGGGCTTTCGCTGAATCCCGGCGCCTATGTTATGCTCGCGGGCGGCAATCTCGACGCCAAAGGGGTTTTGCTCGTGGACAACGCCTTTTCGCAGATGGGCTTTGTCGTAAGGCGCCTCGGCAACACCATACCGTTTACCGACTACGGCGAAATGGAAGAAACCATTAAGTGACATTATGAGAATTCACCCCAAAAACAGGCGCGGCGCGTTTACCCTCGTCGAAGTGATGCTCGCCGTCGGCGTCATGGCGATAGCCATTTCGTCGATGATAGGGCTGCTCTCCGCGATTACCGCAAACATCAACCAGATCCGCCAGCAGAACAAGGCGGTCACCCTGGTAGCGAACGTCGAGACCATTTTGAAGGAGAAAAATTTCGACACGGTCTACCAGTGGGTTCTGAACCCGACGGAGCCGCACGTCATATATTTCTGGGACGAATACCAGAACCCAGACGACCCGGACAATTCGAGCCTTGTCACGGTGTCTTCGGAGCAGGAGGGCATGATGTCCGGAATGCCCCCGGACAACGAGCACCTCAAGCGCTCGGAGGGAGAGGTTTACAGGGTTCTCGTCTCGGTCTACCAGGAGGGTTTGAAGGGCGAGAAGATTACGGTCGGGGACTCCTCGGAATACGGCGGCGGCGCGCTGCCGGGCGACTCCCAAATGTACGCGGTGGCGTATCTGCCGATAAAGGTCGAAATTCTCGCCGACCCGCGCGACGACATAATTTCGGGAATGGGCGAGGAGAGCCAGAACGTCCAGAGGCGCGTTTACGACGATGTAGTTATAAAAATGCGATAACACGATGAACATTTCAAGAAACACATTGCGCCGCGCGCGCGGCGGCTCGCCGGAAAGGGCGGGTTTTACCCTCGTGGAAATTCTCGCGGCCAGCGCCATAATGAGCCTGATCGTCGTCGCCGTGCTTTACGTGACGTCCGCCATCATAAACACGTGGAACCGTTCGAGCGGCCAGATCCAGACATACTTTGACGCCGGGGTAGTCGGCAGAATTTTGCAGGACGACTTGGAAAGCCTTCTCATAAAAAAGGACGGCGGCGCGTGGCTGCAGGTGGCGTACCCCGAAAATGTCGGAATGCTCACCGGATCCAACGAGCTCGACAACACCCCGCTGAGGCCCCCGGAAATAATGTTTTATTCCCCGACGTCGCTCAGGCCGCGCTACACGAGGGAAAACCTGTCGTCGTCGGTTCTCGACCCGGCCAGCGCCATACCGATTCCCGGCAGCGTCTGCGCGATAAAATACAGGCTGTGCGTGAAGAGCCCCTTCATGGAGGGCGGAAGCGACGAGTCCTCCAACGCCAGCCAGTACAACGCCTTTTACGGCCTGTACCGCGCCGTGATTGACCCCAAGTCCACCGTGCTGGAGGCCATGGGCCCGGAAAAGCAGGGAACCTACGAGTCGGAGGACTACCGCTACGCCCTCCAGATGAACCTTTGGTCGCAGCGTTGTACGATCATCGACGAAAACGGAGTCGAGCAGCCCATGCAGGATTTGAAGACGTGGACGCTCTCGCCCGAAAATCTCCTCGTGATGAACCTCGTGGATTTCAGGGTGCGGTTCGCCATTTCATACGACAACCCGGCATATACGCCCGGGGCCAACATACCCAAAAAGAAGATAGCGTTTGTCCCCCCGGGCGTTCCCTTTGCGGTGGGCAAAAAGATTATGGTCGATGAGCCGCTCTACTCTTACGGCGCCGGCGGCGGCAAGGAGTCCGTCGCTCCGTCGGAAGTCGAAAACGGGACGCTCGCGTACGCCGACATCTCCATGACTTTCATTTCCGACACCGGCGCGCGAGAGATGCGCGCGCTCATGAAGGGCCAGAACCTGAGCCTTGACAAGTTCAAGGAGCTCGTTCTCGCGCACGGCAACACGGTCACGCGCCGCGTCATATTCATGTCGGAACCCGTTGACTAAGGCTATGGAACTCACCGAGCAGCAAAAGGAGGCCGTAAAAAAGTGGGTCGGCGAGGGAAGGGGCGTTTCTGAAATCCAGAAGCTCATTTCCTCCGAATTCGGCGCGGACATGCTCTATATGGACGTCCGGTTTTTAATCGACGACATAGGCGCGGAAATTCCGGCGGCCGGCGGATCGCCAGAGCCGGAGGAGGCGCGGCGGCCGGATCAGGTGCCCGGGGGCGTTGAGCCTGCGGCGGATCGGCCTGCGGAAGGGACTGCCCCCGATTCTCCCGGCGGCGTGCGCGTGTCCGTAAGCCCCATACAGAGGCCCGGAACCGTCATGAGCGGCGACGTCGTGTTTTCCGACGGCGGCAGGGCCGAATGGGTGCTCGACAGCGCCGGAAGGCTCGGGCTCAATCCCGAAACGGAGGGATATTCGCCCCCGCAGCAGGATTTGCCCGAATTCCAAAACAAGCTGCGCGAAGCGCTCGGCATGGGCGGTGCGTAGGGCGTCTTGCGCGGTTCATTTTCCGGCCGCGATATTTCATGGACGCATGAAATTTTGCGGCTATGGCAAGCTGGATATTTTTGCCTGCGGCGCGCGGGGTTGCCTGTTTTTGCAGCATAGGGCGCATTCTGCGTTGGGCGCGATGCGCCGTTGCGGGAAAGAGTGGGCGCAGAGGGGCTAATTCTTTTGGTAGCTTTCCCGATCCCGCGATTTCTCCGTAGCGGCGGTTTTTCCCCGTTGCGTTTTTGGAGTGTGCCCGCCTGTAAAATTGCGGAAGGGCCTGGACCAGATAAGAGGGTTTGAGGGTGAAGCTCTAAGTTGTATTAAGCTATACAATATATGCTTAGACAAATGGCTGGCTTTTTGAAAAAGGCGGAAAAATACGCCTGTTTTGGTTCGCGCATGCGGCTTTCGGGGAACTCGCGCGGGAGGCGTCTATTTTTTTTCCCAGGAGTTTCGGAAAGGGCCTGGGAGAGTGTAGGGGTATTTTTCGCGCGCCGCACAGCTTCGCAAAATCTTCCGTTTTGGGATTTGCCCGGATTGTTCAAAAAAAACTTCGGCGGGGAATATTTTTATTGCTTTCGCCCGGATAATATCCTTTTATAAGACGCTTAAACTACATGGGGTTCGGTCGGCGCTCCGCAGTGCGGGTGTGCGTAAATTCCGCGCCGGGCCGGCTAACAGGCGGCCTAAAGCGCGCGCCCCGTGTCAACGCAATATTTGAAATACTGATATGGCAAACAATCAATCCTCCAAAAAAGACATCCGCAGAACGGCGACCCGCACGGAGCGCAACCGCGCCGCGACCAGCCGCATCAAGACATTGGCCAAAAAGCTCGAGTCCGCCACGGACGCCGAGTCTGTGAAGGCAGCCGGCAGCGTTCTCGCCTCGGCTATGGACAAGGCCGCCAAGAGGGGCATCGTGCACCCCAACAAGGTTGCCCGCGTCAAGAGCAAGATAGCGGGCAAAATCAAGGCCGCCAAGTAGCGGCTCCGAAAGGTTTGGCTTCGATTTCCGACTCTTCCCGCGGAGGGGTCGGAACTTTTTTTTGCCGGGGCCCCCTTTGACCCCTTTAAAAATCGCGGCCGCTTACGATAAAATATTTGCGGCCGGAGATTCCGGCGCAGGGGATTTTGCATAATTTTCAGATGAGCGATTTGGTAAGAGCCGGCGTTGAGGACATATGCCCTTCGCCCTACGGTTGCGCGGTTTTCCTGTCGGCGGATTCCAAGACCTTCGTTGTCTATGTGGACAGGGCGAGGGGGGCCGCGCTCCAGAGCGCGCTCGAGGGCCTTTCGTCGGACAGGCCCCTCACGCACGAGTTTGTGATGCAGATGCTCGACGGGCTTGATTGCAGGATTGCCCGCACTGTGATATACCACGTCGAGGACGGCACGTTTTTCACGCGCATGACGGTGGAAATGTCGAACGAGATAGGCGAGAAAATCGTTGAAATCGACGGCAGGCCGAGCGACACTTTCGCGCTCGCCATGCGGGCCGGGGCGCCGATTTTCATAGAGTCCTCCGTTCTCGAAACGCTTCCGGACATGACCGGGGCGCTGAAAAAGCTCCGCGGGGATTCCTGATTCCGCCCATGCCGGCCCCGTTCGGAAAAATTGGCCTTGCGACGTTTCTGGCGCCCATGCAGGACGTCACCGACGCCGGCTTCATGGAAATTGTCGCCCGCCGCGGCCCCCCCGATTTTTACGTGGCGGAGTATTTCCGAATCCACGAGTTTTTCGAGTTCGAGCCCCGCGTATTGGACGCGGTCTTGTCGAGGCCGGGCGGCCGCCCGGTTTCCGCGCAGTTCATAGGGGGCGACGAGGGGCACATTCTCAGGGCCGTCCGCGCCCTGTCGAAGTACCCGCAGGTCGGTTCGCTCGACCTCAATCTCGGCTGCCCAGCGCCGAAGATATACCGCAAAAACGTCGGAGGGGGGCTTCTGCGCAGCCCCGAAAAAATCCGTTCGCTCGCGCGCGTCATACGCGAAAACTGGGGAGGGGTTTTCAGCGTGAAGATGAGGCTCGGCTTCGACTCCTCCGACGCCTTTGAGGGGCTGTTTTCCGCGGTCCTGGACGGCTGCCCGGATTTCGTGACGGTTCACGCGCGCACGGTGAGGCAGCTCTACCGCGGGGAGTGCGACTACTCGAAAATCGCCCTCGCCGTGAAAATGTCGCCCGTTCCCGTGGTCGCCAACGGCGACATATGGTCGGCCGGCAGGGCGCTCGAGGTTGCGCGGGCGACGAATTGCGCGGGCGTGATGGTCGGCCGCCACGCCGTCCGCAATCCGTGGATTTTCCGCCAGATTTCCGAAGCCGCGCGCTCCGAAATCCCGTATTCCCCGACTCTCGCGGAGGCCAGGGAGTATGTGGAGGACATATTGCGGTCGGTTCTCGCCTCCTCGGCCCGCTATCCGGATTCGAGAATGAAGAAGTTTTTGAATTTTATAGGTGCCTCGGTCGATCCGGACGGCGCGTTTTTGCGCGAAATGCGCGCAAGCCGCGGGATTGCCGAGCTCATGCGCGTATGCGACAGGCATATGCTGGGCGCGCGCGCGCCGCTCCCGTTCCCGCAGGAGCCCTATGCGGGCGTGTGCCCGCGCCCGAACCACGAGGACAGATGGCCGATTCGGGAAGGATAGAGGCGCTTTGCGCAAAGCTGAGCCCGTCAAGGGTCGCGCTGATGCGCCGCGCGCTCGACTGGCGGACGCGCAGGATTACCGTCGTGTTGGAGGACGTCTTCCAGTCGCACAACGCCTCGGCGGTTCTGCGCACGTGCGACGCCCTGGGGATTCAGGAGGCCCACGTCATAGAAAACCGCAACCGTTTCGTCCCGAGCCGCAACGTGGACATGGGCGCGTCAAAGTGGATGGACGTCCGCAGGTACGCCCTGCCGACCGCGCGGCGGAGAAGGTCGAACGAACCCCGTGAACTCGAAATCGGCGAGGACTGCCTTGCCAACACCCGCGCCGCGCTGGAGGGGCTCAAGGCGCGCGGGTTTCTGCTCGCCGCGTCCACCCTTCGCACCGGGGCGGCTGACATATCGGAAGTCCCGGTGGACGGGCCGGTGGCCGTCATGATAGGCACGGAGCTCACGGGGCTCACGAGCGCCGCGCACGACATGGCCGACATATTGTTTTCGGTGCCGATGCTCGGCTTCGTTCAGAGCATGAACCTTTCGGTTTTCGGCGCGCTGTGCCTGAGTTCGCTCGCGGGAAAGATGAGGGCGCGTTCGGACGAGTGGAGGCTGTCGAGCAGGGAGCGCGACGAGCTAATGCTCGACTGGCTCGGCAGGTGCTCGGCTGACGCGCGGGCGGAGGGCTTTCCCCGCCGGGCCTAACGGGTGTAGCGCGGGACGCGCTTTTTGCGCGCAATTTTTTTGTGAAGCTCGATTATCTCCGCCGCCGTTTTGCCGTCCAGCATCGCGCCGGCTTCTTCCCGGGTAATCGCTCCCTCCGGCTTCGACATCTCGCCTTTTGCATACTTTACAATTCCGTAGACGGCGTCGTTGAAATCTTCAAGCTGCCTTTTCGACATACCGCTCGTCATTTTCAGCAGGCTCGCCCGCGCGGCGGATTCGCTCGATGCGTCCATGCGCGCCTCTTCCGAGCACGCGGCCAAAAATATCGAACAGACGGCGAGGGCGCTGGGGAATATTTTTGTAAGGCACATAGGATTTTATAATCGACATTTATATGCCTTATAGCGTAAGAATATTCAAGCTTTATTTGTTAAATTTTACAATAAAATTATTATTTGTTAACCTTTCGCGCCTCCATCGAGCAGCCCGTCTATCCACGCGCCGAATTCCCCGACGCTTCCGAAAACCGCCTCGGGGCGCAGGGCTTCAAGCTCCGCGAGATCCGAGAGCCTTGTTTTCGCCCACGCCGCGCAGACCGGTCGGATTCCCGCCGCCCGGGCGTCGAGCACGTCCTGGGCGACGTCGCCGACATACCATGTGCGGCGCGGATCCGCGCCCCATTCGCGCAGGAGGCTCAAAATGTTTTCGGGCTTTACGGAACCGCCGAGCCCGCCGCAGCGCACGCCGTCGAATATCCCGCGGAGCCCGTAGAAGTCGAGCGATGCCTCGGCGGTTCTGCGGTGCTTGCCGGTCACGAGGCCGAGTTTCCAGCCCGCTCCCCTTATCTTCCGGAGTATGCCGGCGACGCCCTCGAATGGCTCGGGCGAGTATTTTGCGTGCAGGGCGCGGTATTCGTCCACATATGATTCAAACAGGCCGTCGGCCCGCCCCGGCGTCATTTTCCCGAACATTCCGAGCTCGTTGGCCCCGAAGTTGGATACCACTTCGCCCTCGGAGGGCGATGGCAGCCCGTTGTCGGCGTAGGCCGCGCGTATGGCCGCAAGCGAGAGCGGAATAGTTTCGGCTATAGTTCCGTCGAAGTCGAATATGAAGGCGTTTTTCATTTTTCGTTTTTTGACGCCGGCGGGCGCATTGTCCGCGTATATTTGTAGATTTCTTCCGCGAGTCAACAAACAAAAACCCTTCCGGCAAACCCGTCGCGCCGGGCGGACTTTCAAGCCCTAAGGGCGGGGTGTGAGGCGCCTTGAAGAACTTTTTTCCCGCGCGGCGAACCCCACCCTCCGGCATATCGCATGGCAAGGATTAAGGGGAAAAGCGAACATTTGATGGAAACGCGCATTTTTGGAGGCTTTCGGAAAGGGTGTTGCAAGGGGCGTTGGGGGAGGGTTGCAAGGGGCTGCAACCCCTGTTAAAACTGATAATCGGGCGCGGCGTTATTTGCAGGCGTTTTTTGGGCGCGCAGACCGCAGGCGCCGTTCTCGGCGTCGTGGGAGATTTTCAGCCCGGCGTATGCGAACCGTTCGGCCGCCGCCACTTTGGCATCACATTGCGCTGGCGTGGGTGTCGCCTCGGGCGATGTATCATTATACTCTATACCCGTGTGGTGTTGCGGTAGGAACGCAGCATGCCAGATTTGGAAAAGCCGTGTGAAACGTCGCCTCCTTGCGCGCAATGGCCTCGCACTTCTTCATGGCGCGCGCCGAGTACGCTCACAGCATGCGGCAGGCGTCGGTTTCGGCGCCAGGTTGCAGTCTGGATGCGATGCGCGCCGCCGTTTAAGACTTCAAAAACCGGGCGGCGCCGTGAATATAGCCCGCCTTCCCGCGCGGCCGATGCCCTTTTGCCCCAAGGGCTGTTCCCTCTCAAACGTTCAATTTTTTGGGCATATTATCGGCCCGGACGGCGTTATCTCAACCGCCGGAACCTCCCGAGCTCCCCTTGGAGGCGGCTTTTAGCGGGTTTTGTCAACTTTCGGCGGCTCATCAAACCCGTTGGGCAAAATCACCGGCGCTGCGCGAAGTCCGTAAAAAGCGCGGGCGTTCCGCGCGCCTCCGCTACTTTTTGCCGGCGCGCTTTTTTGATATTTCGCGTATTGCGCGCATGAAGTCCGCATAGTAGGTTTCGGAGTCGGGTTTTGCGAGGGGGATTTCCATGAATCCGGCGGGCGCGGAGTTTTCCGTCTTTATGCACTCTGCGGAGGCTTTGCCCCTGGATACGACGCCGTAAAATTTTCCGCCGCGCGTCACGACGGAGTCTCCGTCTTCGCATTCGGATATGACGTTCAAAACCCCCGGCGATGGGACGGATATTTCCACGGGAGAGCTTTTGAATCCGAAATTTTTTGAAAACAGCGCGATTTTCCCGGCGTCGACATCGTCCCCGGCGATTCCGAGCGCGGTTCCCGCGCCGCCTTCCATCGGAATGAAAACGCGCCCTGCCGCGTCGGCGAATACGGATTTCGGCGAGAACGAAACAGGCTTTTCCCCGCGCTTGGAGACGCGCATTTCAAGCCTGTAAACGCCGCCGTCGGCTATCTGTTTCAGGCCGAACCCGACGGCGTCGAACCCGCAGACGGCGAATCTCCCGGCGGCGGTTTCCACTATCGGGGCCTTGACGGATATGTCGAAGGATTCGTTTATATATGCGTCCTCCTCCATTAAAAGCCTGACGTCGCATGCCGCGTCCGCCCACCTGGAAATGGGGAGCTCGGATTCCGGAAGCGGGGGCGGGGCGGGTTCCGCGGGTTCGGGGAAATTTGCCGAGTATGCGAGAGCTGCGGTCGCGCCGGCGCCGAGCATCGCGCAAAGCGTCGCGGCTCCCGCGGTTGCGCGCGCTCGGAAGCGGGTTTTGTCCACCTCTTTTGCCGCAGAAAATATGTACCGGTACGGCATGACGGCCGCCGCTGCCGCCGCGGACAGCCCGAAAACCGCGAGCCATCTGTATATCCCCAGGCCACCAAACAGCGCGGCGGCCGCCGCCTTTATTTCAGCGGCGGCCAGCGGATAGCCCTTGTAGGCGTTCTTCGCCGCGCGAGCCGCAAACGACGGGTGGCGGGCGGCGAACTCGACCGCGCGCGGCCCCTTGCGCACCGCCGAATACAAAAAGTCCATGCCGCGCTGCGAATTTTCCGCCACGAACCCGAGCGCGCGCTTTGCGTTTTTGCCGCTTATAAAGAGAATCTGCTCGAGCTTTGCGGCGTTCGCGGGGGACTTGTCGAGCAGCGCGCAGATTTTTGAGATTTCCCCGGGCGAATCCGCCGATTTCAGCACCGCCGAAAATCCCGTCCACGTCCTTGTTCTCTTCGAGAGGCCGGATATTGGCCCGAGGCTTTTTTTCAGCTCCCCGGCGGCCTTGGCAGGCGGGGATTTCAGGGCGGATTTGAGCGCGCGGGAGATGGATTTTTCGAGCGGGGCGGCGAGCGAGCCCGCGCGCTTTGCGATTTTTGCAAGCGACAGCGCGCCGTCCGCCGGCGGGAAAAGCGTTGTCGCCGCCCCTGCGGACGCCAGCGCGAGCACGAAAGGGTCTGTTTTGTCGTTTATTGCGGCTTCCTTTGCAATGTCGCGCAAATCTCCGTACAGCAGCATGTCGGAGAGCGCCGCCCCCGCGAGCGAGTCAACCCCGTCCACCTCTCCCGTCGCAAATCCGCGCCCCGCGGCGCAGAGCCTACCCCAGGCGGAATTTCTGAGCTCCTCCGATTTCAGGTATTCCTCCCGCAATAGGGCGCATTCCTCCGCGCCGCCGGTTTTGTTTGAAATCGCGTATTCGAGGTACGCGAAGGCCTCCGCCTTTTTGCCCCCGGCCCAGCAGTCTTTCGCGAGTCCTGCGAAGTCGCAGTCGGGCAGATCTGCGAGGCTTTCAGGGGCGCCGGCCGGGGTTTCGAGCCGCGATATCCAAAGCGCCGCCGCGCAGAGCGCCGCGAAGGCCAGGGCTCTTGAAAGGGTTTTCAGGAAACGGAACATGCCGATTGTTATCTGAATCCGCCCGCCGGCCTGTCAAGCAAAACGCCGCCTCCGCCGCAAAACGTCTTGAAAACGCCTGGCAGCCGGATAGCGTTGGGGCATGGTGCATTTTGTGGATTCGCGCGGGCCGATAGCGGCCGCATTCGCCGAATGGCTCGTCACCCGCTTTGAGGGCGAGCTCTCGGCGGTTCCTCCGGCCGTCGGGGTATCGGTTCTGACGGCTTCGCGGGCGGCGGCCTCGGCGGTTTCGGCGGAGTTTTTCGCGGCCCTTGCGCGGCGCGGCATGGCCGGGGCGGCGGACATTCTGTTCACAACGCTCGAGGCCGAAATTTCCGCTCTTGCAGCCGGGATAAAAACCGTTTCCGCCGCGCGGAACCTCTCCGCATGGATAGAGGCGCTCTCGGGCGCGGAAGCCTCCGAATTCGGGAGCCTGTTTCCGGCGGGGTTTCCGGGGGCGCGGGACCGCCTCGCATTCGCGCGCAAAATATCGGCCCTTCAGTTCGCGCTCGGAGAAAACCTCCACACGATTTCCTCCGCGTCAAAGAGGCTTCAAAATTCCGCCGACGCGCCGGCGTGGGAGGAGCTCGCAAAGCTTGAGGGGCGCTATTTCGGGATCCTGCGCGCGGCGGGGCTTGCCTCTCGCGCGGAGGCCGTCGCGGAGGCTCTGGAATCCCTGCGCGGAGGAGGAAGGAAGTACGTTGCGGTCGGAATGGTTGACGGCTCCGGGCTTTTCAGGAGGTTTGCGGAGGCCGCCGGAATCTGCGACATCGCGGTTTACGCGCCCGCGTCGGACGCCGCGTTCTTCGACGAGTTCGGCCTTCCGAAAGACTCCTATGCCGACCGCGCGCTCGGAATAGGGGAGGATTCCATAACCGTGTGCGAATCCGTCGCGGACGAGGCTGAGCTCGCCGCGGAGCTCGCGGCGGGGTATGCGGGCGCGGCCCCGGACGTTCTTTCAGTCGCGTGCGAGCAGGCCTCGTCGGCCCCGCTGTTCAAGTCGGCAATGGAGTCCCGCGCGGTGGAGGCGTTCGTTGCGTCCGGCGGGGGGCTTGCGGACACGGCGCTTTGCAGGCTTCTGTCGTCGCTCAAAGACCTGTCCGAAGGGGCGGATTTCCGCTCCGCCGTGGAGCTCTGCAAAAACCCCTATTTTTGGGAAAAATATTTTCCCGGCGAAAGCCTTGAAGAATTTTTGAAGGAGGCGGACGGCGTGGCCTCCTCGGCGATTCCGGCAGACCTGCGCGCGGCGGAGGATTTCCTTTCGCGCAGGCGCGCGCTTCCCTCCGCCCCCGCCGGGGGCGCGGGGAGGGCCGCGGAGATTTTGCGTTCGGTTTCGGAAATCGCCGGCGCGCTTTCGCCGGATGGCGGCGGCGCGCGGCGCGCGGGCGAAATCGTATCGGACATGGCGAAGGCGTACTTTTCGGGGGGTTCCGCGCCGGACAGGGAGAGGGCGGCTTTCGGGAATTTTTCGGAGGCGCTCGCGGAGCTCTCGGACTGCCCGGAAAACCTCTTTTCCGCGGGCGACTGCCTCGATATTTTTTCCGAGAGGCTCGCGGCGGCGGACTTTGCCGCCGGCGGGCGCGGCGTCGCGCTTTTGGACTGGATGGGGGCGTTTTGGTCGCAAAAGCCGCACGCGGTTCTCGCCGACATGAACGACGGCGTCGTGCCGCTCGCGCAGCCGCACACCATGCTGCTTTCCGACGCCTCGCGGAGGGTTTTGGGGCTTAGGAACTCGCGCTCGAGGCTCGCGCGCGACGCGTACATGCTATGGGCTCTGGCGCGCTCCCATTCGGGAAATGGGCGGAAGCTCTCGATACTGGTGCCGCGCAGAAGCCGGACTTCCGACCCGCTGATGCCGTCCCCGCTCCTGCTCCGCGAAGGCGATCTGCCCGCGCGGGTGGGGCTCCTCTTTTCCGAAATTCCCCCGGGTTCCGGGGCTCATCACTTTGTCCCGCCGTGGAAATTTTCGGCGCGCAATCCCGGATATTCCCGCCCGCTTTCGCCGAGCGCGCTCAACTCCTACATACGCTCTCCGTGGATCTTTTATCTCGAGCGCGTTTTGAACGCCAAAATTTTCGACGCCGACAGGGAGGAGATGGACGCCGCGCAGTTCGGCTCCCTCTTCCACGGGGCGATGGAGGCCTTCGCAAAGTTCGGCCCGCGCGACTCCGGGGATTCCTCCGAAATTTTCGGTTTCCTCTCCTCCCGCCTCGACTCGCTCGCGTTCTCGGAGTTCGGCAGGTTCCCGAGGGCGCAGGTTCGGATGCAGCTCGAAAACCTGCGCGGCAGGCTCAGGCGCGCGGCCGAGGTGCAGGCGGCGCGCCGCGCGGACGGGTGGAGGATTGCCGACACCGAGAGGGATTTTTCCTTTTCAGAAGGCGGATTCGAGTTCGCCGGCAGAATCGACAGGATAGACGCGCGCGAATCCGGCGGAAGGCCCGGGTTCGCGGTGCTCGACTACAAGACGATCGACAAGGTGTCGCCCGGATTCGCCAGGAGCGAGCATCTGACGGCGAAGGGGGAATGGAAGAACCTGCAGCTGCCGGTTTACATGCGCGCGGCCTCCGAAATGTATCCGGGGGCCGAAATTTCCTGCGGGTATTTCCTTGCGCCGAAGGACTCTTCTCAGGCGCGGGTGGAAATGTGGGGGGATTTTTCGGCGGAGGATTTGGATTCCGCCATGCGCAGGGCCGTTGAAATTGCCGCCGACATCAGGGCCGGAAAATTTCTGCGCGCGGGCCGGGCCGGGCTCGACGCGTTTGCCGACGTGTTCGGATTCTCCGGCTCGGAGATGGAAAAGCTTGCGGAGTTTGAAAAATGAACGGAAAGAGGGGAATTTTTGCGAACAGCAGGAGCCTCGCGTCGGCCGGCTCCGGCAAGACGTACAGCCTGACGGGGCGGTACATAGCCCTCGCGCTCGAAGAGCGGGATCCGGCGTCGATAATCGCGCTGACTTTCACGCGCAAGTCGGCGGGGGAATTTCTCGGGGAAATTCTCGGGCGGACGGCCGCCGCGGCGTCTTCCGATTCCGCCGCGCGCGAACTTTCCAGGGCGGCGTGCGGCGACGAGACCGCGTATTCAAAGTCCGATTTTCTCGCGCTTTTGCGCAGGCTCGCGGACAACCTCGGCAGGCTGAGGCTCGGGACGATAGACTCATTCTGCTCGTCGATGCTCGGGGCGTTCGCCGCGGACTTCGGGATTTTCTCCGACATATCCGTGATGGATCCGTTTTCGGAGAGGCGCGAAATTTCCGCCGTCCGCGAGAGGGTATTCCGCAGGGTTTCGGTGTCGAAGCGCGCGTTCGAGAATTTTTCGGAGCTGGTGAAAAAGGCGACTTTCGGGCAGGAGGAAAAGTCGTTCTCCAAAAAATTTGCGGAGCTCGTGGACTCTTCGCGCAGGCGCCTGTGGGAGCGCCCCGCGCTCCGCGAATGGGGGGACGAGCGGATCTTTTCGCGCGCGCGGCCGGCGGACTGGAACCCCGGCGAATACGCGGCGGCGGTCTCGCGCCTGGCGCGCGCCGAGGCCGGACTCGGAATCGAAAAGTGGGGGCTTTCAAAATTTTTCTCCGGGTCGAATTTTCTCGCGCTCGCCCCGTTTGTCCCCGCGGCGGCGGAGAGGCTTTCCGAAATTTTCCGCGAGCGCGGGGAAATCCCCGCCGGCGCGATAGTGTCTGTTTCGCGCAGGGAGGCGGAAATTCCGCCCGGGCTGGCGCGGGAGTTCACGGGGCTCTTTGGCGCGCTGCTTTCGTCGCACCTGCGCAGGCTCTGCTCGGCGACGCGCTCGCTCGGCGAAATCTGCGCCGCGTTCGAGGGGGAATATTCCGAAAGCGTGCGCGCAAGGGGCAGGCTGACATTCGACGACATTCCGAAAATCCTCGCCGATCCCGAAAGGCGCGTGGGCGCGCTGCTGATGGAGGAGCGCATGGACTCCAAATTCAGGCACTGGATGTTCGACGAATTCCAGGACACGTCGCGCCTGCAGTGGGCGGTGTTTGAAAACCTCGTAGACGAGGCCGTCTGCGACGGGGCGCGCGAGCGCTCGTTCTTCTACGTTGGGGACGTCAAGCAGTCGATATACTCCTGGAGGGGCGGGGATTTCAGGCTGTTCGGAGAGATATTTTCAAAGTACTCCCGCATGGGGCTTATGGAGGAGGGCGAGAGCCTCGTAAAGTCCTGGCGGTCGGGCCCAAATGTGATATCGCTGGCAAACGCCTTCTTTTCGTGCGCAGACGCCCTTGCCGGCGCGTTTACGCGCAGGTCGGCCGACGCGTTCTGCGAAATGTTTTCCCGGCACGAGTCCGCGCTTCCGGACAGGCCGTCGTACGTCCGCCTTTCGCTTACAGGGCGCGCGGAGGGCAGGGGACGGGAGAAGTCCGACGCCGAAAAGGCCGCCGTCTGGGAGGAAGTCTACCGGATTCTGAGGCAGGCGGACCCCCCGGGGAGGGGGAAGTCTTGCGCAGTGCTTCTGCGCAGAAACGACGACGTCTCGGAGCTCGTGGAATACGTCCGCCGCAGGGCGGCGGAGGATTCCGCCCCAATGCCGGTTGCGGGCGAGCTGGACATGCGCATTTGCTCCGGCAACATGGTGGTTCCGCCGTTTGTGCAAATCGTCAAGCGCCTCGCCCACCCGTCGGACACGGCGTCGGAAGCGATGCTGGAAATGACGCCCGTTCGCGCGTTTTGCCGCGGGTTTGACCGGGACTTCCGGGCCGCCGCCCGCGCGGCGATAGAATGCGGAGGCTATTCCGCGCTATTCAGGAGCTACGAGGAGTTCATTCTCTCCCCCGAAAAATCAGGCATAAAAAATCTCGACGGGTTTTCGCGCCTGATGCTGTCTCGGCTCGGCGAGGCGTGCGAGGAGTTCGACTCGACGCTTTCGGGCGGCGACGACGCCTTTGTCGCGTTTTTGCGCTCCAAGACCTTTCGCTCGGGCACGGCGGAAAACACCGTGCAGGTCATGACGGTTCACAAGTCCAAGGGGCTCGGATTCGACATGGTTGTCCTGCCGGATATCCACAATGTCTCCAATGTCGTGCGCCCCGGGCTGTGCGAACTGCGCGAAGGCCCTTTCGGCGGCGAGGGTCGCTATTTGGGAATGATGATAATGCCGCCTAAGGCCGTTTGCAGGCTCGACCCGCTGCTCTGGTCGAATTTGGAGCGCCTGCGCGACGCCCAGGCGTTCGAGGATATATGCGCGCTGTATGTGGCCCTCACCCGCGCCAAAAACGCGGTCTACGTCGTCATGCCCGAGCCTTCCCCGAAATCCGCGCCTGCCGCTGAAAGGCTCGTGATTTCGGCGTTTGAGTCCGCCGGGTGCGCGCGGGACGGGGATTCGCTTTCTCTCGGGGATCCGCTTTGGTACGAAAAGGGGGAGAGGAAAACTTTGCGGAAGCCCGCGATAGAGCCGCTGGAAAATCCCGACATACCGCCGCCCCTTCCGAATGCGGAGAGGCCCTCGGAGCGCGCCGGGGACTGGGAGGATCGCGGCGCGCTGGAATTCGGGGAGCTTGTGCACGCAATTCTGCGCGCGTGCCCCGGGGGCGGAATCGGCGATGCGGAGGGCGCCGCGCGGAGGCTGGGCGCGCGCTTCGGCGAGGCGGAGAGCGAAAGGGCCCTTGGGGCCGTCCGCAGGCTGCTTCTCTCCGAAAGCGGCAAAAAGGTTTTCGGGAGCGGCGGGGCGGGGGAGGTCTACGCCGAACTGCCGTTCTGCTGCACGGCCGGCGGGCGCACCATAACGGGCGTCGTCGACAGGCTCGAAATTTTCAGGGATCCCGGCGGGGGCGTTGCCGAGGCGCGCATCACGGACTTCAAGCCTTCGGCCGACGGGGCCGCGGAAAAATACGCGCGGCAGCTGTCGCTCTACGCGGAGGCGGTTAGGGCATTGCTCAGGCCGCGCCGCGTGAGGGCGTTCGTGCTCGGGTATTCGGACTGCGGGCTTGCCGAAGTGGCGGTAGGCTGACGGGCGTCAGTCGCGCTCTATTTTCAGGGCCTTCCGCCATTTCAGGTAGTCGCCGAGAGCGAACGGGGGCTTCCCGTAGAGATAGTGGTTGAGGAGCTTTCTGCCCCCGATTTCATATTCTATGAGTAGCATTCCCCGCTCCGCGGGAGTTTCCGCGATTTTGCCGAGAGCCGTTTTGCCGTTCGCGGGGATTTCAAATTTCCCCTCAAAGAGCTTTTTGCCGCTCTCAATATCCGTTATTTTTGCCTTCCCCGAGGCCGGGGCGAAAGAGTCGTTGACGCCGCTTATCTCGAGGGCGTCGTTTACGGAGACCATCGCGTTTTCCTGAACGCGCTTTATGTAATAGTAGGCGAGCTTTTTTGAAAAATAGTAGTCCACCACCGCGTCGGATAGGATCGGCCAGCCGTCCCGGAGGTTCCACCATAGTATTCCGCAGCGGTACGGCCTGCCCGTCCTCCAGAATTCAATGAAGTATTTTTTTGCCTCCGCCTGCACGATTTGAGAGGCCGCTATGAATTCGTCCAGATCGCGCGGGACTTCGCCGAAAACCTTGGAAATCTGGTTTGTCATCAGGTAGTTTCTCTTCTCGCTCCCGACGTTGCTTTGGAAGGGTGTGACGGCCTTTGCCTGCCACTGTTCGTTCCATTTGAGCTTTTCGGAGTCCGTCCACGGGTAGAGATGTTTTTTGTCGAACATCTTTTCGAGCGATTCGCGGTTCGGGCATCCGTGGTAGCCTATTTCGCTCACGAAATGCGCGTTGCTCGAAGTGTAGTAGGGCGCCTTATAGTATCCGCGCGGACCCCACAGATGGACTTCCGAGGGATCCGCCCGGTTTTCAAACACGTCCGGGCTGTAATACGGGGAGCTCGGAAGATAGGGGCGGGTCGGATCGAGCTCGAAGAGCGCGCGCGGCAGCACTTCGCGGCTTACGCGTTCCCGGGCGGGGTCGATTTTGAAGGCGTTTGATTTGAAGAGCCAATAGAAGGACTGGTCGTTTTCATTGTTCCCCGCCCAGAGCGCGACGCACGGATGCCCGCGCAGCCTTTCGATGACCGAGCGCGCCTCCGCGTCCATAGCCTTTGCGAACCCGTCGTCCTGCGGAGGCGTGGTGCACGCGAGGGAGAAATCCTGCCAGACGAGGATTCCGTTTCTGTCGCAAAAGTCGTAAAATTCGTCGGATTCGTAGACGTTGCCGCCCCAGCAGCGCAGCATGTTGCAGTTGAGGTCGGCGGCCATTTCAAGCGCCTTACCCAGGTGTTGCGGGTCGCGGCTGTGCAGGGCGTCGAGCGGCGTCCAGTTCGTCCCCTTTATGTAGATTTTTCTGCCGTTGACGCGGAATTCAAAATTTCCCCCGCCGCCGTTTTTGGACACGTCCGACCTCTCCAGGCTTACCGTGCGCAGCCCGACATTCCGGGTTTTTGAGTCGAGGACTTTCCCGTCGGGGGAGAGCAGGCGGAGCTCGAGCGAATACAGCGGGCTTTCGCCGTACCCCCGGGGCCACCACAGTTTGGCGTCCTTTATGAAAATTCCGTTGGGCGAGAGGGTGAATTTGTCCGCGCGCATTTTTTGCGACCACGCGGTCTTTCCGCCGAGCGAAAGCCTGGCTTCGACGGAAAGCCTGCCGAGCATCTCGCGCGGCATCGACAGCCGTATGCGGGCGGCGCAGACGGCCTCGTTTTTATCGGGGTCGGCGGCGACGGTCATGAAGAAGGCGTCGTCGATTCTCGCGGGCTTCAGTATCTCGATTTTCGCGCCTTTCCAGAGCCCCGCGCTGAGCAGGCGCGGCATGATGTCCCAGCCGTACATGTGGGGGGCCTTTCTGACTCCTTCGGAGTCGTAGGCGGAGGAAATCGCGCCGAGCTTGCGGCCGTTTGACTCCATTATGGCGGAGCGTATTATCACGTCCAGGGAGTTGTCGCCGCTTTTGGAGAGGCGTTCGGTGACGTCGAAGGAGCGCGGGACGAGCATGTTGTCCGCCTCCCCTATTTTTTCGCCGTTGAGAAATACGTCGGCGAATGTGTCTATGCCGCCGAAGGTCAGCATCGCGCGCTCGCCGCTCTCAAGCTTGGGGCCCGGAAATTTGCGCGAATACATCCATTGGTATCCCTCGTATTCGCGCAGCCTGTATGAGTTGTCGCCCTTTTCGGGGTCGGGAATCAGCCCAGCGGCGAGCATGTCGAGCTCGGCGTTGCCGGGCACCCGCGCGGGGATCGTCTTCGCCCCGGCGGCCTTCGCCGCGGCCTGCGGGGTGCGGAGCGCTCCGGAGGCGGGCTGCGGCCAGAATTTCAGCGTCCACTTTCCGTCGAGCGGAATTTCCCGGCTTTCTCCCCGCCCGGACGCGGAGGCCCCGCTTTCCGCGGAGCTTCCGGAACCCCCGAAAAACAGGAATATGGCGGCGACAGCCGCGAGAACGGCGGCCGTTTGCGGAAATTTTCTCGATATCTTTTTTGCGAGTCCGGGAATGTCGAATTTTTTCATGGCTTTGATAATATCGGTTTCAAATTTGCGGGCGGGCTTTTTTGCCGCCGCAGGCGAACGCGCAGAACGCGAGATACAGGCATGCGCCGAGCAGCACGGCAAGCGC
Source organism: Candidatus Merdousia sp. (assembly GCA_048390825.1). Taxonomy (GTDB): domain Bacteria; phylum Verrucomicrobiota; class Verrucomicrobiia; order Opitutales; family Intestinicryptomonadaceae; genus Merdousia. Next base: position 17,708 of record DBGCYC010000001.1, on the reverse strand, counting down.
CGCGCCGGAACCCCCGAATTTTCCGCCCGCGAAGGTCATGAGCGGCGGAACCACCGCGCCTCCGGCGATGCCGGTCGTCATGAGCCCGGAGATTTCGTTTTCCGCGTCGGGCCTCGCCGAGAGCGCGCGGGAGAATATCACGGAGTATATCGAGGAAATCGAATAGCCGATTAGCCCGATTCCCGCGGCCGCGAAAATTTCGGAGCCCGCCGCGGCCGTCGCCCCGAGGGCGAAAATTGCGAGGAAAATGTGGATTTTGAAGTACGCGAACGGGTCCGCCCGCGCCAGTATCGCCGCCCCCGCGAAAGTCCCCGCCGTGCGGCAGGCGAAGTAGACGCTCGGCGCGAACCCGACCCTTCTGACGGAGCTTTCGAGCGACGGGTCGAGGCCGAGCTTTTCCATCAGCAGCATCGGCGAATACATGTTCATTCCCATGTCGATTCCGACGACCGCCACTATCCCGAAAAAGAGCAGGGCGACGGTCTTGTCGGCGAGCAGGGCGAACACCCCTTTCGCGGAGGCGGAGTTTCCCGCCTTCGGTTCGGGAATGTCCGACAGCCAGAGCCAAATGCCGAACGCGGCGGTGACCGCCCCGAATATCGGGAATATCCACCTCCACGACCCCAGCGCCGAGGCCGCCCACAGCGCGGCGAACGGCCCGAGGAACGACGAGAGCGCCTTGACCGACTGCCCGGCCGACGCGGCGCTTGCGAGGCGCCCGGGCGCAACGCAAGCGGAGAGCAGCGGCATGGTCGCCACCTGCAGCATGACGTTTCCGATTCCGAGCAGCGCGAATCCGGCGAGGCTCGCCCAGAGGCTGTCGAACGCGAATGGGAGGGCGGCGGAGGCGACGGTGACTGCCGCGCTCAATACGGCGGTGTTTTTCCGCCCGATTTTGCGCATCGCAACCGACGTGGGAATCGAGAGCGCCAGAAACCAGAACAGCACGGCCGACGGCAGAAACCCGAAAAATTCGTCCGGCATCTGCCCGGCGAACTCCGCCCTGACGTAGCTCGTGGCGATTCCCGCGAAGTCCACGAAACCCATAACGTAGAAGCCGAGAAAAATCGGCGCAAGCGCGGGCGCCCCCTTCATTTCGCGCCCCCCCTTTCGGACTCGTACTGCGCCACGGACAGCGCGGCGTAGTCGCCCACGGATTCCCCGAGGGCAGCCGGCAGGATTTTGCAGGCGCCGAGCGCGCCGGGAAGGGCCTCGCGCCGCAAAACTTTTTCGGCGGCGGGCCACAATAGCCCACGCGACCTCGAAAAAATTCCCCCTACGACCACCGCCTGCGGGTTGAGTATGTCGATTATCATCGCCAGCCCCGCTCCGAGCATTTTGCCGCTCTCCGCGTAAATTTCGGCCGCGAGCTCGTCGCCCGCCTCCGCAGCCTCGGCGACATTTTTTGCGGTGAGCGAGCCGAGCCCCGACGCCTCGGGGCATATCGCGGGGCGCCCGCCCGACTGGAGCTTTTCGAGGACTTTTTCGCGCGCGATTTTGGCGATTCCCGCCCCGCTGCAAAATCCCTCGAACGAGCCGCGCTTGCCGTACCCCACCGGGCCGCGCTCGGCGAGCCTCACGTGCCCGACCTCTCCGGCGTTGTCATTGGCGCCCTCGTACAGCCTGCCGCCGAGGATCAGCCCGGCGCCAAGGCCCGTTCCAAACGTGAGAAATGCCATGTCTTCAAGCCCGCGCCCCGCGCCGAACTTCCATTCGGCGAGCGCGCAGGCGTTGGCGTCGTTCTGCAGCCCGCACGGTATCCCGAAGCGGCGCTCAAAGGCGGCGGAGATTTCTATGCCGTCCCACCCCGGCAGGTTTGGGGGGCTCAGTATCACGCCCCTCCGGCTGTCCAGCGGCCCCCCGCAGCTCACGCCTGCGGCGGAGACGCTTTCGGCGGGGGCGGCGTTCTCGCCCAAAATTTCGGCGGAGAGCGACAGGAGCTTTTCGACGGTTTTTTGCGGGTCGCGCGGAGGGGTGTCGAACCGTTTTTTTGCGATTATCCGCAGGCCCGCGCCGTCGGATTCGCCGAGGCACGCGGCGCATTTGGTCCCTCCGATGTCTATTCCGAGAAGCAGCTTTTTCATTGTCCGAAAATCTTCGATTCTATCGTTTCTATTATGGAGTGCAGTATCAGCCCGTGAACCTCCTGTACGCGCGCGCCGTCGTCCGACGGCACGACGAACGAGATGTCCGCAAGCGCTGCGCACCTGCCGCCGCCGCGCCCCGAAAGCATTATTGATACCACGCCCGTTTCGCGGGCGCGCAGTATCGCGCGGGCCTGGTTTTCCGAGTTTCCGCTCGACGAAAAGCAGAGCAGGACGTCGCCCTCCCGCGCGAATGCCTCGAGCTGGCGGGAAAAGACGTTCTCGTAGCCGAAGTCGTTGGCGATGCAGGTGAGCGCGGCCGCGTCGGAGTTGAGGCACACGCCCCTCAGCGCCCTGCGCGCAAGCCTGTATTTCCCGGAGAGCTCCTCGGCGAAGTGCATTGCGTCCGCCGCGCTTCCGCCGTTGCCGCACGAGAATACCGTGCCGCCGCGCCCTATGCAGTCCGCGCACGCCGCGCAGATTTCGTCGGCCCTGCCCGAGAGGCCGAGCGACTTTTCGAGAACCTCCGAGAGCGATTTTGCGCCCCCTTCAAATACGCCCATAATAATTCCTTTGTCCTAACCGGATTTTATTCGCTTAGGCGCAAAACGGCAAATAAATTAAAAGACATATTGCGGAGTAAAAAGACATTCAAAAATCCTTGCGCCGGCGCCCCGTTCCGGTGTACGCTTTTTGGCATGAAATCCAGCCGCGCAAAGTACGCTTTCGACAAGCGCTCGGATTCCGAGCTCCAGCTCTGGCCGGGCACGAGCACGGAGAGATACGTCACCCGCCCGTTCATTTCGGCGCGCGTGTTCGGGGGGAGGGGCAGGGGGAAGAGGCCGCTGTTTTTCTGGCCGGAATTTTCCGGCGCGGATCCCCTCGCGCGCTACGGGATTCTCGCCGCGGCGAGGACGTCGCATTTTTCGGATTATTACCAGTCGAGGTCGGGAGCGGATTTCCACCTGGCTATCTACACCATGGACGGCGGTGCGCGGCTGTCGTCGGAATCCGGGAAGTTTTCCCTCCGCAAAAACGCCTTCGCGCTGATTCCGGCCGGGCGCCCCTACGAGCTCAGCTCGCGGCCGTCGGGCTGGAAGGTGATATGGTTCCACATTTCGGGCGGGATCCCCCTTCCGCCCGAGGTGCGCGTTCTGCCATCCGCAAACTGCGCGCGTCTCAGGGGGGCTTACGGGCTTTACGAGGACGAGATTTATTCGCCCGGGCGGTCGGGGCAAGTTCTCGAGCCGCTTGCGGAGGCGATTTTCCGCCTTCTGTGCCGCGACCTGTCGGCCGCGGCGGGAGATGCGGGCGACGCCGGAGTTGATTTGAAAATCCGCGAGGTGAGAAATTCCCTCTCTCGAAATTGGACGACGGCGGAGGCGGCGAAATTTTTCGGGCTTCCTCCCAGGCGGATCGACGGGCTCTTCAAGGGCAGGTTTTTTGCGACGTTTTCCAAAACTTTGCTCATGTGGCGCATGGACGAGGCGCGCAGGATTCTCTCCGAGCCCTCCGCGACTGTATCCCGGGCCGCCGAAAGGGTGGGGTATGCCGACGCGTTTTGCTTTTCAAAGGCTTTCAAGCGGCATTTCGGGAGTCCGCCCGGGCAAATGCGCGGGAAATAGGGCGGGGCGCGCGGGCTTGGATTGCCTTTCTTCGCTTTTGAACTATTTTGACATCGTTTAAATTTTTCCGCCCCGTACGCCAAGTATTTGTTGATTCTTGGGGCGGCGCGCCGTATTCTCCGCCCAATTAAATCCGCCCTATCGCGGTTCGGACAAAACATCATACTGAAAGAAAAATTATGAAAAAAGTGAAAGTTATCGTCGTCGGATGCGGAAACATGGGCTCTTCTCACGCGCGGGCCTACGACAAGCTGGACGAATTTGAAATCGTCGGAATTGTCGACGCCAACCCGAAGGCCGTCGAGGCGTTCAACAAGTCTGTCGGCAAAGATTATCCGTATTTTTCGGATTTCGACGAGGCGCTCGCAAAGGCGTCGCCGGAGGCGGTCGCCATATGCACATATCCGGCCTCGCACGAGCCGCTTGCGGTGAAGGCGATGGAGGCCGGGTGCCACGTTTTCGTGGAAAAGCCGATATCGTCGACGGTGGAGGGGGCGGAGCGCGTCGCAGCGTGCGCGAAGAGGCTCAACAAAAAAGTGGTCGTAGGCTACATACTGCGCCACCACCCGTCCTGGATAAAATTCATAGAGCTCGCGCGCACGCTGGGCTCTCCGCTCGTTATGCGCATGAACCTCAACCAGCAGTCGCACGGCAAGACCTGGGAGGGGCATAAAAACCTTTTGAAGTCGCTGACGCCGATAGTCGACTGCGGCGTGCACTACGTCGACGTGATGTGCCAGATGACGCGCTCCAAGCCCGTCCGCGTGAGCGGGATCATGGCCAACCTCAGCCCGGAGCTCAATCCGGACCAGCGCAACTACGGGCAGCTCCAGGTGACGTTCGAGGACGGCTCCGTCGGCTGGTACGAGGCCGGCTGGGGCCCGATGATGTCGACAAACGCGTTTTTCGTGAAGGACGTAATAGGCCCGAAGGGCTGCGTTTCGATTCGCGCGAAGGACGCGGGCAGCGACGCGAAGTCCGACGACATAGACTCCCACACCAAGACCGAGCAGCTGCGCTTCCACTCTTCCGAAACCCTTCCCGACGGAAGCTGGGCGCGCGAGGACGAATGGATAGACACAAATGACGAGCCGAAGCACGACGACCTCTGCGCGCGCGAACAGCTCTATTTTTACAGGGCGATAACGGAGGACGCGGACTTGTCCGACCACCTCGCCGACGCGGTCAACAGCCTCAAAATCGTTCTCGCCGCGGACGAGTCGGCGCGCACGGGCAAAACCGTGGAGTTCTGACGTGCCGCCGGGCGGGGCCTTCCGCCCGCGCCGCCAAAAAAACGAAAGCCGCCCGGGGGGTTCCCGGGCGGCTTTCGCGTCGGCGTTATTCAGAATTCCGCGACGTCGGCGACGGCCGCCCTGTCGGTCAGGAACAGCGGGTAGTCCGCCACGGGAAGCGCTCCGATGCCGCCATTGTAAAACTTGGAGGTCACGGCGTATATTTTGCCGTCGAACGGGTCCACTATCACCGGGTTTTCTATCGCCGCCTTCCCCCAGACAAAGGAGGCCGGAACGTTTTCCAAGACGGGGCTTTTGAATTGGAGGTCTTCGGGCATGTAGTAGGCTATCATTGGGCGGCCGTTGCGCGAGAAGCATTTTGTCGCGGAGTTGAGCGCCACGTCCGCGAGCCTTGAAACGCGGACGTTTTCGGGAATCTGAGAGCCGAGCCTGAACGTGTATTCGGCGGGTTCGGTTTTGTCGTCGAGCAGCGCGCAGATGCGGCTTGCCACTTCCACCGCCCTGCGCGGCCTGTAATTCGGGGCGTTTTCTATCAGCCCCCATTTGGCTTCCACCGGCTGCGTTTTGCCGCCGACCTTGTAGTTGGGGTTGAAGTCGCTGACCATGGAAATCGGGGACATGCCGAGGCCGTTGTGCAGGTCTATTACGAACCTGCGCAGCATCCATTTGGCCTGTATGCCCTCGTCGCTCGGGTGCCACGACTTTTTCCAGCAGCCGGCGGGAATGTGGAAGGGGAATCCGGCCTCGCCCTGGCGCAGTTTGACGTGCCCGGCGCCGAATTCGCGCATTGTCGAAAGCGCCCCTTTGACCCGCTGGTCGTAGGCGATTTCCGGGACGTTGTCGTACGGGTGTATGGAGACGAAATCCAGAATCTCCCCTGCGCCGGCGGCGAAGAGTTCCCGGAAATATGCCGGGGGGCTTCCCGCCATGGCGGCGCCTATCTTTGCGTCCGGAATTTCCCCGCGTATTTCGCCGGCGGAGATTTTCAGGAGCTTTGCGTACTCTTTCGCGTCGGGTTTTTCCGGCTGCCAGAACGGGAGGTGGTTGCTCTCGTTCCAAATTTCAAACTGGCCGACCCTCCCCTTGAAATGCTTTGCGAGCGCTCGGACGTAGTTTTTCCACGCTTGCAGGCACTCTTCTCCATAGTAGAGCGGAACGTGCCCGACGCCCGTGGGGTTGGTGAGACTCGCCATGTAGAGAGGATTGCCGTAGCCGACATTAAACCACGGCTGGATGCCGCGCGCGCGCAAATTGTCCACGACGGCGTCGAGCCACGAGAAGTCGTACTTGCCCTTTTCGGTCTCGGTTCGCGCCCAGCCGGTCTGGCACCGCGCGAATTTCAGTCCCGAGCGCGCGATTTTGTCGTAAACCTTTTCGGGGTCGAAGACTTTTCTGTCGAGGCACTCAAAGCCCACTCCGAGCCTGTTGGCGCGGCTCTCTTTGGAGGACACCCCTTTGAGGCGCCCTATTTCTTTCAGGTTTGTCGTGCGGTCGGTGAGCGTGTCGCATATCTGGGCGGCGGCCGGCAGGGCGGCGGCCGCCGCGGCAACGGCGAGGAGTCTGGCGATTTTCATGCTGTTTTAGTTTGAGAGTTTTTCCAAAAAGACTTCCCCTATCAGCCCCGAGGGCTCGGGCGGTTTTTTTTCGGGTTCAAATTTGCCGTAGGTGATGTCGAAGATGCCGTTGGCGCGGTTCCATTCGGGGTCTTTTGCGGCGAGCGCGCGGACGCGGTTGAAAGACGAGTTTGCCACCTCGATTTCCAGCAGGTTGCTCCCGGCCCTTAAAATTCCGCGCGGGATTTTCGCCCTGAACGGCGCGCACCATATGTCGGCCGCTTTTTTCCCGTTTATGCGCACGCGCGCGCGGTCGCGCGGGTCGCCTATGTCTATGAGGTATTCCGCGCCGGCGTCGCCGATCGAAAATTCTGCGGAGTACCTCGCTGCTCCCCCAAAGTCCCGCGCCGCGCCGCCTCCGAGCTCCGTCCAGCTCCTTAGCTCCCGCGTTTTGATTTGCGGCGGCAGGTTTTCCGCGCCGCCGCCGGGGACGGGGCCCAGAAAGTCTATCGTCCATACGCCCGTCACCGGGATTTTGGATACGGTTTTCGGGAAGGCGTCCGGCTTTTGGGCCTTGCGGTTCGACTCCTTCAGAAAACACGATTCTCCCGGGGCGAGGGCGAGCTCGAATTCCCCGCCGGATTGCGCGAGCCTCATTCTCACGCCGGTGAGCGGGCTGTAATATTCATAGTCTCCGCCCCGGTTCGACGACAGTTTTATCTTTCCCCTGGAAAATTTTCCGGAGAGGTTTGCGGCGAACCATATCTTTTCTTCGCCGTCCCTCATTCTGCAAAACGAAATTCCGTTTTGCGCGAGCGGCTTTTCCGGCCTCGCCCCGAAGGTTTCGAGGAGCGGCGCGGTTTCGCCCGCCCGGACATTCGGGAGGTTTTCCCATGAGCCGCGGATTTTTTCCGCCTCCGCGCGGCGGGCGGCGAGGTTCCCGAATCCCGTCACGTCGCACGGGACGGAATTGCGGAAGGCGATTTTTGCGCCCGACATTGCGAGCCTGCCGATTTCCCGGAAGGTTTCTATCGGCATTTGCCCGGTGTCCGGGACGAGGAGCGCCGCGTAGGCGCCCCCGCCGAGCCTTATCCGTCCGCCCTCGCAGGCCGCCTTTTTCAGGAAGGCGTCGGATACATAGTCGAACGCGAACCCCCCGGCGTTGAGCTCGCGCAGGGTTTCGGCAAACTGCGGCGAGCGCCCGAGCCACGAGTGCGCGCGGTGAACGTCGAGCATCAGGACGTGGTCGGGGCCGCCGGATTTCTTCCAGAGGGCGTGGACCGGGAAATAGACGAGCACGTCGTTGTCCGTCGAGGCGTTTTGGAGGACTTTCTGGACTTCAAACACGTACCTGTTCAGATGCGGCAGGAAGTCGGAAAACGGGGAGTTGCGGTTGAAATTCGTCGTCGCGTAAAAGAGTTTGCCGGGAAAGGGCTCGGAGGGCGGGGAATACGTCCAGCCGTTGTAGAACACGTGGTTTATGCCCGCGCAGAACAGCGCGTCGAGCTCCGGCTTTATCTGCGACAGGGCGGTCTTGAAGTGGTTTGTGAGCCACGTGCACGCCTCCGCCGCGGCGAGTTTGCGGCCGGATATGTGCGCCGCGCTCGAGGCGAACTTCATCATGTCACCGCTCGGCCGTCCGAAATTCTGCGCGGGATATTCGCGGTCGCGCCGCACGAGGGGGATTTCAAACCCGCTCGACCCGAACGACTCCGTTTCGGGAATGTCGCATCTGGCGTACAGATCCAGCAGGTTGCCCGGCGAGCCGTGGGCCTGGTTTACGCTTGCGGCCCCGAGCTCCCGCGAAGTGCGGGCGAAAATTTCGGTCATGTTGTCGAGAAGCAGGTCGGAGACGGTCTCGTGGTAGTCCTGCCATATCCTCTCCGACTCTTCCGCGCCGGGCCCCCCGGATCCGGGCGGGGCGCCGGCCTCCGCGCCGCGGGGGCCCCGCGGAGACTGCGCGAAAATCGCGCGGGCGCGCGGTCGGAAGTCGTACCCGCGCCGCCTTTCAAACTCCCCGAAAAAGCGGTCGGTGAAGTTCGCCCCGTAAAATTCGTAGGAGTCGTTGAAGAATCCGCGCACAATTCCCCTGTTTTCCGGGCGCGAAAAAATCTCCCTGAATTTTTCCGCGTGGGCGAGGTTCGAGGAACTCTCGAACGGGTCGACGACATAGCCGTGCCCGCCGGGCGCCGAGCGCTTGACCCTGAACCCGACGCTCTCGCATTTCATGCCGGAGGTTATCCGCTTGGCGGAGTTTTCCCTCGGAATCCACGGCCCCCCGAACGGCCAGCCGCTGCCGAATGCCATGTCAAAGCCCATGCCGCGGCGCCCGCACTCCTTCGACGCGAACCTCGCAAGCTCCATAAAACGCGGGGAGAGCAGCTCCACATAGTTTTTTTCGTCGCCTTTGGCCCCGTAAACCGGAATGAGGGTTATCCCGCCGATTCCCGATTCCGCCATGAGTTTCAGCTCGTCGGAGAGCCCCCGCTCGTCCATGGCGCCGCCCATGACCCAGAACCACGCCCACGGCTTCGCGGTCTGTTCGGAGGGCCGGGCCGGGTCGGCGGCGAATCCGCAAACCCCGAGGGCTGCGGCGAAAGCGGCGGCCCATATGCGTGCAAAATAAACCATCTATTTTTCCCCGGGGTTTTTTGCCCTGATGGCGGCAAGCTGCCGCTCGATGCTGTCGAGCAGCTGGAGTAGGGTCGAGTCCTTCGACGTTTTGAGAGTCTGGCGGGTGGCTTTCATGATCGCGTCCGTCTCGTCGATTTTGCCCTTTTTCAGGAGGGCGTTTAAGATGGGTATCGTGATGCCGGTGGCGGCCATAGCGGCGTCGCCCTTGAATATTCCGAGCAACCGCTTGTAGGAGGTCGCCAGCCTCTCCGCCCCGCCGGAGGCGATGTCTTCCTCGAGCTCGGAGCGCGCGAAGGACATGGCGATGTCCGGGCGCGCCGATTTGGTCTTTATTATTATTGACGTCGAAAGCCTGCGCGCCGCGTCGCCCTCCGACGAGGCTTTCAGGTCGGCAATGAGCTCGCGGCGGAATTCGGCGTCGATGTCGGGGTATTTGAAAAACACCTTGACGGCCGCGTCGAGCGCCGCGCGCGCGGATTTTGCGTCGCCCCTCTTGCGAGCGGAATCTACGAGCAGCCTCCAGCTTTTCGCGTTGCGCTTGTCCGCGGAAATCGCCTTGCGCGCGGCCCTTTCGGCTCCCGCGTAGTCGCCCGCCCTGAAAAACTTTTCGGCGAAAACCGTGTGGAGCTCGTTCTCGCGGTATTTCCCGCCGTTGCGGAAGCCCTCGCGCAGGCTTTCGAGGTCGTGGTCGGAGGCGGTCTCCCATGTCTGCGGGTCGATTGTCCTGCCGGTGACGAACCGCGCGCCCTCGTACCTGCCGATGCCGAACTCCCAGCTGCCGGGCTTTTTCATGGCGGCCGTCCAGGCATGGAATCCGTCGGAGCCCGCGCCTGCGAATATGAACGCGGGCACCCCGCGCGCCTTGGCCGCCTCCGCGGCGAAGTACGCCTGGTCGGTGCAGATTCCGCCCGTCTCGCGTATGGTTTTCAGGCGGTAATCGGCGCCCTCCCAGTCGAAGCGCTTGGCCGCCAGCCTCCTGTGGTCGTACGGCACGGAAGCGTAGAGCCGCGCGATGTTGGAGGCGTTTATGGAGATCGTCTTCTGGGCCCATTCGCGGTCCTCCGGAGCGGCGGCGGAGGCGGCGAGGTATTTGAGCTCGTCGAGCGACATGGTCTCAAACCTGAACAGCAGCCGCCCCCTGTCGCGCGCGGCCTTCCATTCCGCAAACGCCGCGGCGGGCTCGGGAAATTTGCGCGGCAGGTATTTTTCGGATACCTGCCCGTGCGGCCAGCTCTTCGGCGGAGGGGTGTCGAACACGACGGCTATCGCAAGCGCGAGTCTCGGGAATTTTTTGAAGCTCTCCGCGTCGGAGTCCCAGATGTCCGCGATCGCTCTGGCTACTTTCTGTTTGTCGTCTTTTGGGGATAGCGCGGAGAAGAAGTCGGAGAGCAGGCCGGGGTCTGAGAGCATAAACTCGGCGAGCCCTTTGGGGGCGTCGGGCGCGAATTCCCCGAAGAACCCGAAGAATTCGGAGGCGAAGTGGGCCGCCGAGGCCTCGGGGAATTTCGATTCCGCATAGAGCGCGTCCGCGCGCCCGGCGAAGTCGGCGGCGCACTTTTTGAAGTCGGGGTTTTGGGCGATAAATTCCGCCGCCGACTTGGCGTCGAACGGGGCGTCCTGCGCGGCCGCCCGCGGCGGGGCGAACGCGGCGTACAAAGCCGCCGCCGACAGAAATAATGTATTTCGCAAAAAAATCGCGTCCATAATAGATTTCCCGAAATATGTAAGTTATTGCGGAGCGCTTTCCAAGCTTTTTCAGGCTCCGCATGCCCCGGATTCGGGCGGATTTTAAAAATGCTCGACAGCGCCGCGGTTTTTTTGAGAATGGCTCAATATTCTCAAAAACAAGATTTCTGGCTCATAAGTGAAAAACAAAGTAATATTCCTCTGCACGGGCAACATATGCCGCTCCCCCATGGGCGAGGCGCTCCTGAAACACGCGATAGAGGCGCGCCCCAAGACATCTCCCCTGCGCGGGCTCGAAATAATCTCCGCCGGCACTTCCGCGGTGGACGGAATGCCCCCGAGCGCCAATTCCGTCTCCGCCCTCGTGAGGGTCGGCATAGACATAAGCTCGTACAGGGCCGAATCGCTCACCCAAAAGATGCTCGACGAATGCTACGCGCTGTTTGCCATGAGCCGCTCCCACATAGAGGAGGTCAAAAATTTTTACAAGAACCCTCCGGAACGCATCTTCACGGTGCGCCAGATGATTCCCGGCTGCCAACACCCCGACGTCCCGGATCCCTACGGCGGCCCGCTCTCCGAATACATAGAAGTCCGCGACGAGATCGCCGAGGCCGTCCCCCACATTGTAAAATACCTCGAACATGAGCTCAAAAAAAACTCTTAGCCTGGGTTCCGACCACGGGGGTTTCGCGTTAAAAAGCGCTCTCGCCGGTTCGCTTTCTGCGGCGGGATTTGAAATTGCGGACAGGGGGCCCGCCGATTCGGCGAGCGTGGACTATCCGGATTTCGCCAGGCTCGTCTGCGACGACGTGAATTCCGGGAGGGCGGATTTCGGCGTCCTGATATGCACCTCCGGCATAGGCATGTCGATAGCCGCCAACAAAATCCGCGGGATACGCGCCGCCCTCTGCCTGTCGGAGGACGCGGCGAAATTTTCGCGCCTGCACAACGACGCCAATGTTCTGTGCATGGGCTCCAAATACCTCACGCCCACGCTCGCGGGCTCCATCGCGCGCATTTTCGCCTCGACAGAATTTGAGGGCGGGAGGCACGGGCGCAGGGTGTGCAAGTTTATGGATTTTGAAAACTCTTAGGCCGATTCCCGAATCCGGCGGGATTGTGTTGACAAAAACCGGCTCCGGTACGAAATAGGACTTTTTATTTATGAACAAGGCGATTCAAGCAGGCTCGTTAAAGGAAATCGACAGGGCGGTATTCGACGCCATACGCGACGAAACCGAACGTCAGCAAACTCATATCGAACTCATAGCGTCGGAGAATTTCGTGATTCCGGCGGTGATGGAGGCGATGGGCTCCACGCTCACAAACAAGTACGCGGAGGGGTATCCGGGCAAGAGGTATTACGGCGGCTGCGAGTTTGTGGACGTTGTGGAACGGCTGGCGATAGAGCGCGCCAAAGAGCTTTTCGGGGTGAAATTCGCCAATGTCCAGCCCCATTCGGGCTCGCAGGCGAACACCGCCGTCTACGCCGCCGTCCTGAAGCCCGGCGACAAGATTCTGACGATGAGCCTCGAACACGGCGGGCACCTCACGCACGGCCACCCCAAGAACCTTTCGGGAATGCTTTTTAACGTCGTAAACTACGGCGTGGACGTCGAAACCGGCTTCATCGACTACGACAGGCTCGAAGAGATCGCCGTCGCCGAAAAGCCCAGGCTCATAACGGTCGGGGCCTCCGCTTATCCGCGCAAAATAGACTTCGAGAGAATGGGCAAAATCGCCGGAAAGAGCGGCGCGCTGCTCATGGCCGACATCGCACACATCGCGGGGCTCGTGGCCGCGGGCCTGCACCCGTCGCCCGTTCCGCACTGCGACTTCGTCACCACCACCACCCACAAGACCCTGCGCGGCCCGCGCGGCGGGCTCATCATGACGAACGACGAGGCCCTCGCAAAGGCGGTGGACTCCGCCATATTCCCGGGAGTGCAGGGCGGGCCGCTCATGCACGTAATCGCGGGCAAGGCCGTCTGCTTCGGCGAAGCCCTCAAAGGCTCTTTCAAAGACTACCAGGCGCAGATCGTCAAAAACGCGGCGGCGTTGGCGGAGGCGCTCAAAAAGCGCGGCTACGGGCTCGTCTCCGGCGGGACCGACAACCATCTGATCCTCGTGGACCTGCGCAAAAGCCACCCCGACCTCACGGGCAAGGACGCCCAGAACGCGCTCGACAGGGCCAATATCACGACCAACAAGAATACGGTTCCGGGAGAGACGCGCTCGCCCTTCAAGGCTAGCGGCATACGCCTCGGCACCCCCGCCGTGACGAGCCGCGGCATGGACGAAGCCGACATGGAGAAGATCGCCGAAGCAATAGACCTGGTGCTGGGCGCCCCCGAAGACGAGGCGCGCATAGCCCGGGCGAAGGAAATCGCGGTCGGCCTCTGCAAGTCCCACCCGCTCCCGTATTGATCCCGAAGCGTCGAAACCGGCATTGTCCGGGCGGTTTTTGTCCGGCGGCCGGTTTTATCGGCCGCCTTTTTTTTAACAGACAAGCGAAGGAAATTTATGTCAGACAAAACAAGCCATCTCAAAAAGCTCATGACGGAGGCCTCCGGCAAAATAATGGAGAGTTCGGCGGCCAACATTTCCGCGTGGCTCGGCGAAAACTTTCTCCCCGAATGGGCGCTGGACGCGCTCGTGGAACTCTTTGAGGAGGGCAGGTACGAGGAGATAGACGACAGGTTTTTCAGGTTTCTGGCGTTCGGCACCGGCGGAATGAGGGGGCGGACGATAGGGAAGTCGCCCGCAATGGCTGAACTCGGAAGGCAGTCGGAGCAGGGCACGCCAGAGCACGCGGCGGTCGGGGCGAACAATATGAACGACTTCAACGTCGTCCGCGCCACGATGGGGCTCTTCAACTATTGCAAGTCCTGCCTCGGCGCCGGCGGCGGAGTTCCGAAGCTCGCCGTGGCCTACGACGTCCGCCACTTTTCCAGAAGGTTCGGGGAGCTCGCGGCGTCCGTCTGGGCGCGCATGGGCGGCGAGGCGTACATATTCGATTCCCCCCGCTCAACCCCCCAGCTCTCGTTCACCGTCCGCCGCCTGAAAGCCACGGCCGGAATCGTCATAACCGCTTCCCACAACCCGCCGCACGACAACGGCTACAAGGTCTATTTTTCCGACGGCGCGCAGGCCATAAGCCCCCACGCGGAGGGCATAGTCGGCGAGGTCGGGAAAGTCGCGTGGGGCGATGTCGGCAGGTTTCTCGACATAGACTTGGCGGGGGTGACGGCCGTTCCCGCCGAGGTTGAAGAGGACTACGTGAAGTCCATAGAAAGCTGCGTGATAGACCCGGAGGTTCTCGCGGCCAACAAGCCGGAAGTGGTCTACACGTCCGTCCACGGCACGGGGGCCGCCATGTGCCCCAGGGTCATGCGCCATTTCGGCCTCGAGCCGCATTTCGTCGAGCCCCAGATGAAGGCGGATTCGCGCTTCCCCACCGTCAGGCAGCCGAACCCCGAGTACGCCGAAACTCTTTCCATGGGCATACAAAAAATGCGCGAAACCGGCGCGGAGTGCCTCATGGCAACCGACCCCGACGCCGACCGCATGGGGGTCGCCGTGCGCGCGCGCTCCGGCGAGATCCGCCTGTTGACGGGCAACATGATCGGCTCGCTTTTGGCCGACTACCGCATATCGCGCATGATCGAAAAGGGGATAATAGCCGACCCCTCAAAGTGCGCCATAATAAAGACGTTCGTCACCACGCCGCTCCAGGACAAAATAGCGCAGTCCTACGGCGTCAAGTGCGTCAACACCCTCACGGGTTTCAAGTGGATAGGCGGCAGGCTCGAGCTCTACCGCAGGCGGCTTGAAGATGCCATAGGCAAATCCGCCGACGGGTATTCCTACCTCGAGCGCGCCGCGCTTTCGCAGGAGCATTCGACGTTCTTCGTATTCGGCGGCGAGGAGAGCTACGGGTATCTGGGCACCGACCTCGTGCGCGACAAGGACGCCAATTCCGCAGTCATCATGTTCTGCGAAATGCTCGGCTATCTGAAATCCAGGGGCATGACAGTGGACGAATACCTCGATTCCATCTACCTCAAATGCGGCTACTATCTCGAAAGCCTCCGCAGCGTGTACCGCGAAGGCGCGGCGGGCGCCAGGCAGATTCAGGATTTCCTCGCAAACCTCGGCAAAAGCCCGCTCGAGTCTGTCGGCGGCGTGAAGGTAGCAAAAGCCGTGAATTTTGCCAAAGACGAAATTTTCGACGCCGACGGAATCCGCGTTCCGGGCGAGACATTCTATTTTTACACGCTCGAAAACGGGTACAGCTTCGCCGTCCGCGGAAGCGGCACGGAGCCCAAGATAAAGTTCTACGCCTTTGCCCATGAAAAGGCGGAGGATTCCGCCGGGCTCGCCGAGGCCAAGAAGCGTGCGAAGGCGGAGCTCGACAGGATTCTCGACGACCTCGAGGCCCGCTTCTGATCCCCAAGCCTGCGTGCGGCATTCCTCATTTTTGAGGTTGCGGCCTCCGCGACCTTAAAAAGCGTCGCGTAGTCGTTTCCGAACTTCGCCCTGCACGTTTCGGGGGACTCCCCGGGATTGCGCTCATAGTGGGCCATCGCTCGGCGGGCAACGAGGTACGCCTCAAACCGCCTGAGCGGCACCCCCGTATTTTTCTCCGAGCATATCTCCTCCAAAGATTCGCCGATTTCCACTCCGTCGATGTTCGTCTGCCGGCTCTCCAAAGTCCATTGGCTGTTTTCAGCGGCGGCGCCCTTCATAATGCGCGAGAGCTCGTAGAAGTCCGCCTCTTCGCCGGTCCTCTCATTTACAATCCTCTGGGCGCGCTTCAACCCGTAGAGCCTGTCCGCGCCGTAGTACTGCCCGAGCCCGTACAGCCTTTTCAGGAACGCGGAAACCCCCTCGCCTTCGGCGGGCCGCGCCTCGTCGGCAAACTTTATGTTCGCCTCCGCCTTCGCATTCGGGGCGGCGTTCTCCCATAGGGCAGCCATCTCCCGTGCGTTGTCGAGAATCTTTCCTATCTTCGGGAACGCCCTTTGGAGCTGCGAGACCGCTTCCGCCGCTATCGGCGCCGCCCTTTCCGCCTCCCGCGGGCTCGAGATCCACTCCGACACGAACTGCGCCCAGCCCTCCCGCGCGCGCAGCCGCGGCGGATACGCTTTCCCGAAGCGCGACACGCAGAACCCTTCCAGCTCGCGTTTGAGCGGCGTCCCGACATCCGGCAGCCTGTAATCGAACATCAGTCGCTCCAAGTGGTGCCCGAGCTCGTGCCCTATGACGTTCATGTCGTTTATCCTCCCGCCGCGCAGGCGGATAATTTCAAGCAGGTTGTAATAAACGCCGGCCGCGTTCCTGTGTCGCGACACGTCCATTCCCGGATACACCCCGACGTCGAGAGCTTTGGCCAGATACCGGCGCATTTCGGCCGGATTCGCAAGCCCCGCAAGCCTGCCGGTATTTTTGTCGAGCTTCACCCCCTTGGGCAGCTTCGCTTTGTCCGAAACCTTCCTCAAAATCCTGCGCTTTTTTATCCCCCGCTCTTTGTCCGCCGCCGCGGCCTTCCCGAAAATCGCTTCGATAGATTTCGCCGCCTCTGACGCGGCCTCCGCGCGTGAAATCCCTCCGGGCTCCCCTTCGTAGTTTTCAGCCCCACGACCCTCGTTTTCAAAATTTTCCTGAGAATCGGCAAAAAAGTTTAAATTTTCCCCTTGACTTTCGGAATAGTTTTCCGATGCTGACAATAAAGGCGAAAGTATTCCTTCTTGCTGCGCCCAATTGGCGGGAGCTGAGTCCTGAAGGAACTTTCGTCCTTTTTGTTTATTCCAGTAAAGCGCTTTTCCCTTTCTTATCCAGTCGTAAATTCGGCCGAAATTTTCTTTGGGGTGAACGGAGAGAACATCCACAAGCTCGCCGTATCTTTTGTTTGAAACATCCAGCTTTAAAGAGGCTATTATCGACCTGCCCGCAGAATCCCTCGTTTCAATCAGCACATCGCGCACGCTTTTGTTTTTGGGGTACGAAAACACGGCGATGGGATCGTTGATTTCCGCCGGCAGCCTTTTGAGTATGTCGTATCCTATCTTGTGCCTGCCGGTTATTTTCTTTATGACGCTTTGGCGTATCATGACGGGCTTGTCGGGCACGCCGACGCCCTTTAAGACGTCCGAAGGATCGGTTATTTTCAACACCTTCCATGATGGAAGAACGCCTTCAATCATCCTGTCCAGATCGGAGGAAAAATCCCCCTCGTCCCGGACGCTTTCAACCGCGAAGTTAAGCGGAATGTTTTCCACCCCTTCCGAATCCTTAAACGCGGGCGAGGCGCCGTACTCGGGCCCGGCCTGCGGGTCGCTCCGGCGGCGGGCTATAAAATCCCCCATTTGAAAGCCGAGCCATTCGGCAGTCGCCCCTGCTCCCGCAAGCGGCGCTTCGAGCAGCTCAACCTTCCTCTCGCCCGACTGCGGGTCGTACTCCGCCGCGTAGTAAAAAGTCCGCTCGCCTGCCTCGACAGAGTAGAGGGCGTACCGCCTTTGCCCGTCCGAAAACACGGGCAAAACCCCCGTATTTTGGGCGTGCGAATACGCCGACGCGTAGGAGTCGTAATAAATCCCCCCGTCGGTCGGCAGCGTTTCTGGATTTTTCGAGGCCCCGACAGGCTCCCCGTCGGCCCCGTATATTATGTTGTCGGGAGCGGGCGCGGATTCCGCCCGCGCTTCCGTGGCCGGGCTCTCGGCGGAAGAAAGCCCCGGGCTCGCCTCCGCCGGCCCGGCGCGCCGGAGAGCGGACGCGGGAACAATGCCGAGCATCGCCATGCCGTACATCGCGGGGGCGGCGGCTTCAAACCCCGCCTTTCCGGCTCCGGCGATTTTGCCCGCGTCAAAC